>CAVCXN010000029.1:0-7313 GCA_963606215.1 uncultured Mycoplasmatota bacterium
AGAAAGATGGGGAAGTGCCGCAGCTGAATGCGGAAAATGCTTCGGTCATAGCACACGAACAGCACCGCCAAGACCACGCAGGCCCCCACGTTGCGTAAAATGACAATGGTTTCCGGCCCCACGCCCAGGGCAGAGAGGGTCCGGCTGAACAGGCCGATACAGCCCCAGAGGGAGCCGGCCAGCAGGACCAGAAAAATGGCCCGGGCCTGGGTGCGTTTGGCGAGGTGGAGGGCGGTTTGCGCGGTGTCTTTCATGGGTAGGATGCTCCTTTTTCTGGGTTTGCTTAGTCGGCGGTCTCTTTGCCGCGCAACTCGATGATCTGGTCCCGCAGCACAGCGGCGTACTCGAACTCCAGGCGGCGGCTGGCCTCCTTCATCTCCTTCTCCAGGTTGGCGATGAGGCTGGCTTTTTCCTTGGCGGAGAGCTTCTGCTTGCGCTTGCCGTCCTTGCCGTCGGCGGCGTGGGAGATCTCGATGATGTCCCGGACGGATTTCACGATGGTCTTGGGGACGATGCCGTGGGCCTCGTTGTAGGCGTTTTGGATTTCCCGTCGGCGGCTCGTCTCCTCCATGGCCGCCGACATGGAAGGCGTGATTTTATCGGCGTAGAGGATGACCACGCCCTCGGCGTTTCGTGCCGCCCGGCCGATGGTCTGGATGAGGGACGTCTCCGAGCGGAGGAAGCCCTCTTTGTCCGCGTCCAGAATGGCGACGAGGGAGACCTCCGGCAGGTCCAGGCCCTCCCGGAGCAGGTTGATGCCCACCAGTACGTCGAAGTTTCCTAAGCGCAGGTCCCGGATGATCTCCATGCGCTCGATGGTGTCGATATCGTGGTGCATGTAGCGGACGCGGATGCCTGCGCCTTGCAGATAATTGGTCAGGTCCTCGGCCATTTTTTTGGTCAGGGTCGTGACCAGCACCCGCTCCTGCCGGACGGTGCGGGCGTTGATTTCGCCAATCAAATCGTCGATCTGCCCCTCCACGGGTCGGACCTGCACGATGGGGTCCAGCAGACCCGTGGGGCGGATGACCTGCTCCACGATCTGGCCCGAGCGGGTGCGCTCGTATTCGCCGGGGGTGGCGGAGACGTAGATGACTTGGTTGAGCCGCTCGGAGAACTCGTCAAAGTTTAGGGGCCGGTTGTCAAAGGCACAGGGGAGGCGGAAGCCGTAGTCTACCAGGGTCGTCTTTCTGGCCCGGTCCCCGGCGTACATGGCCCGGACCTGGGGGAGGGTGACGTGGCTCTCGTCGATGAACATGAGGAAGTCTTTGGGGAAGTAGTCTAACAAGGTCATGGGCGGCGCCCCGGCAGGGCGGCCTGCAATGACCCGGCTGTAATTCTCGATGCCGGAGCAGTAGCCCAGCTCCTGCATCATCTCAATATCATATAAGGTGCGCTGGGAAATGCGCTGGGCCTCGATGAGCTGGTCGTTGGCCTTGAAATACTCCACCCGTTCCTCCATCTCCCGGTAAATCTCCTGGATGGCCGCCGCCATTTTCTCCTTGGAAGCCACGTAGTGGGAGGCGGGATAGATGGCCACGTGGTCCAGCACCCGGGTGGGGGTGCCGGTGACGACGTTGACCTCGCTGATGCGGTCGATCTCGTCCCCAAAGAATTCGACCCGGATGGCGTGGTCCTTGGCGTAGACGGGGAAGATTTCTACCGTATCCCCCCGGACCCGGAAGCGGTTCCGGTCGAAGGCCACGTCGTTGCGCTCGTAGCGAATTTCTGTGAGCTTATGGAGTAAGCTCTCGATGGTCCGCTCCTGCCCGGTGCGCAGGGAGATGACCATGTTGGAATAATCAATGGGGTCGCCCAGGCCGTAGATACAGGAGACGGAGGCCACGACAATGACATCCCGCCGCTCGAAGAGGGCGGAGGTGGCGGAGTGGCGCAGACGCTCGATCTCGTCGTTGATGGCGCTGTCCTTTTCAATAAAGGTATCGGTGTGGGGGATATAGGCTTCGGGCTGGTAGTAATCGTAGTAGCTCACGAAATACTCCACGGCGTTGTTGGGAAAAAATTCCCGGAACTCTGCGCAGAGCTGGGCGGCCAGGGTCTTGTTGTGGGCCAGGACCAGGGTGGGCTTCTGGACCTTTTCGATGACCTTCGCCATGGTAAAGGTCTTGCCGGAGCCGGTCACGCCCAGGAGCGTCTGCTCGTCCAATCCCAGCTCTACGCCCCGGGCCAGGGCTTCGATGGCCTCCGGCTGGTCCCCGGAGGGGGCGTAGTCGCTGACGACCTGAAAGTTTGGCATGGTGAAAAACCTCCTTTTGCACTTAAAAGGATGACGGCGGCGTGAGATGGCGGCTGTCCCGCAGGGACACCATGTCGTCGTCCGTCAGGATGACATGATCGTACAACGTAATGCCCAGGGGCTGCAGTGACTGCTGCACATAATGGGTCAGAAAAATATCCTCCTGGGAGGGGGTGGCCACGCCGCTGGGGTGGTTGTGGGCCAGAACCACGGCGGTGGCGTTGAGGGAAAGGGCGACGGTTGTGATTTTTCGCAGATTGATCTCGTTGGCTGTCGGCGTGCCCTCGCTGAGCTGTTTCACGCCCAGCAGCTTGAGTTTTCCGTCAAAGCAGGCCACGAACGAAAGCTCGTTTCGAGCGCCGAAGAAATAGGGCGCGAAGAGCGTCCGCAGGCTGGCGCTGTCGGTGATGATGACCTCCGCGCTGGTGCGGGAGGCCAGGTACCGGGCGGCGATGGCCGGGATGAGCTTGAGCAGCGCAACGGTGTTTTCCCCCATGCCGGGGACCTGGGCCAGGTCCGTGGGGGAGGCGTCCAGGACGCCCGCCAACGAGCCAAAGGTATCCAGAAGTCGGTGGGCCAGAGGATTGACATCCCCGCGGGGCCGAGAGTAAAAGAGCAATAGCTCTAATACGCGCGGTTCCGAAAAATGTTCCAGGCCGCCGCTCAAAAATTCCTGGCGCATCCGCTCCCGGTGGCCATTGTGTACGCTCATGAGATGCCCTCCCTTCTCCCGCCGAGCGGGTGGATCCAATACCCCTTATCATACCGCGTTTTTTCGCCCTCGACAAGGGTGTTTCTGTGCTTGGCTTGGACAAAAAAGGGGCAAGACCGCTGACAAAGGGGGAAAACTATGGTATGATAGCCCCAAAACGTCACAAACGACCAAAGGAGAGTTTTCCCATGCGAATGAGAAGAAAGAAAAATCTCGTGCCCCGGATGGAAGCCTGCGGCCAATGGCTCATCCGGGATCCCAAGGCCCAGCGGGGCCACTGGCGGGATCGGATGCCCGGCGCGAAAGAGCTGCGCCTGGAGCTGGGCTGCGGCAAGGGCCGCTTTACCTGCCAGACGGCGGCAGCGAACCCGGAGGTGCTGTTCATCGCCGTGGAGCGGGTACCGGACGCCATGGTCATGGCCATGGAAAAGGCCCGGAGCTTAGAGCTGACCAACGTATTTTTTGTGGATGCAGACGCGGCGGACCTGCCGGAGTTTTTTGCCCCGGATGAGGTGGACCTTATCTACATCAATTTCTGCGATCCCTGGCCCCCCAAGCGCCACGCCAAGCGCCGCCTGACCCACCGGGACTTTTTGCTGCGCTACCGTCAAGTTCTGCGGGATGGGGGAGAAATTCATTTTAAGACGGACAACGTGGGCCTCTTTGCCTTCTCCGTCACCGAGTTCCCCTTCGGCGGCTTCACGCCCACGCAAGTCACCCATGACCTGCACAAGGACGGCATCCACGGCATTATGACCGACTACGAGGAAAAATTCCATAACCAGGGGACGAAGATCAACCGCTGTGTCGCCGTCAAGACCGAGCTGCCGCCCCAGCACGAGGAAGCGGAGCAGCCCGACGCGGCAGAAGAAAACGCTGCGCCGGATCAGGAGGTGTGACCCATGCCCAAGGCGATCTTTTTTGATTTGGACGGGACCCTGACCGACTCAGGACCCGGCATCATGAACTGCGTAGAACCGGCTCTGGCCCACTTCGGCATTCAAGTACAGCGCCGGGACGAGCTGCGGGTCTTCGTTGGCCCGCCCCTGCGCCAGAGCTTCGCCCGCTTCGGCGTGCCGGAGGACGGCGTTGACGAGGCCATTCGGGTCTTTCGAGCGCGCTATGTACCCATCGGAAAATTCGAAAATACCCCCTACGACGGCATCGACGGCTTGCTGGCCCAGCTGAAGGCCGAGGGTTATACGCTTTACGTCGCCACGTCCAAGCCAGAGGTCACGGCCATTGAGGTGTTGGAGCACTTCCGGCTGGACGGCTACTTCGACCGCATCTGCGGCGCCTCCCTCTCCCAGGGGCGGGAGACGAAGGAGGATGTTATCACCTATCTCTTAGCCCAGATCGGGGACCCCGGCCAGGTGGTTATGGTAGGGGACACAGATTACGATGTGATCGGCGCCAAGGCCCACGGCATCGACACCATCGGCGTTACCTGGGGCTACGGTGAGCGGGAGAGTATGCAAAGGGCCGGAGCTGTCGCTCTGGCGGATACCCCCGATGCTCTGCATACCTTGCTGACCGAGCGGTTTTATCAGTGTGAATAAAACTTGAATACTTGATGAATATACAAAGACGCTCTTTCCCATTCTGTCGGTTTGACAGAGCGGAAAGAGCGCCTTTTTATAGAAGGAGTTTCCCGGTCAGGAGCGGACGAAGCCCATGGTGGGGTTCATCAGGTCGAAGATCACCAGGAAGACGAAGATGGAAGCCAGCAGGCAGGAGAGGACGAAGAGCCGATGGATCCACCGGTTTTTGTTTTCGATCATTTTTTCGTAGAGGTGGACCAGATCCAGGTTGGCCCGGGCCTTCGTCTCCGGGGTCTCCGGCTCCTTCTCGATCCCGGCCAGCTCGTCCAACGAGCCGTCCATGGCCAGGACCAGGTCGCAGATGGTCTGGAAACTGGGGTTGTCCGTCTGGCCGGAGAGGATGCGGTTGACCGTCCCCGCGGGCACGCCGGAGAGATCGGCCAGCTGCTGGTTGGTCAGACCTCGTTTTTCCTTCAAAAGCTTCAGCTGGGTGGCTAACATCATATTTTATCACCTATGAGTATGGATTTTATCAGATTTGGGGGGCGTACGACAGCGAAAATTACCGGTGCGATTGACGAATCAGGTCAGAATCTGTACCATAAAGCCATCTTCTACGGAACGCCCCTGAGAGTCACTCGGGGAGAGTTCAGTATACCATTGCAGGCCGGGACCTGTAAATGGTGAATTTTGATGAAAGGAGCAGATCGTATGACAGAAAATAGAGGATATTCGGGAGGACGCGCCAGAACCCGCTCCGCCGCTGTGCGTTATCAGGCCGTCTGCTCCCCGGTGCAGGATGATCCCAGCGGGGCCTGTACCTATGGTTTGGAATGTCTGACCGACCGTCAGGGCGCATGGGTCCAGTGGGACCTGATCGAAGATGTCTCCCCCAGCCGGGAGAGCGTGCTGTCCTTGGCCGCCCGGTGCAACGCCCTGGGGTTATCCCCTCTCCACTTCCGGGACGTGGTGCTGGACACCATCAATACTTGATTATTCGTTTCTTATTTGGGTGCGTATACGCTGGATAAGATGGATAATAAAACACATTCTCTCATTCTCTCATCTCACAAGGGAACGGCCGTCCGATTTTGGGCGGTTGTTCTCTTTTCGTGCGTCCGGAGAAAATGTCACTCCCGCCCCCGCTTCTGACCTTTTTTGAAGACGGACCGGCCTATACTGGGGGAACACCAATCGAGGGGAGGGGGGACAATGACCACCGTCTATTTGGACGCCCGCTTCGCCCTGGACTTAGCGGTGAACTACTGCCTGCTGGCCTGCGCTGTCCGCCTGGACGGGGGTGCGCTTCGCCGCCGCCGCTTGGCGTTGGCGGCGGGGCTGGGGGCGGGGTATGGCGTGCTGACCCTGCTGCCGGGGCTGGGGCTTTTGGGGCATCCGGTGGGCGCGGCGCTGGCGGCGGCAGGGATGCTCCTGGCGGCCTACGGCCCCTCAGACCGTCTCTTGCGGCGGGGGGCCTTGTTCCTGGTGCTGGCCTGTGCCTTTGGGGGCGTGCTGGTCTTGCTGTCTCTGGCCCGGGGCAGTCCCGCCGGGGACGGGGGCCTGCTGGGTCCGAGCCTGGGGATGCGGGGCATTCTGATTGCGGCGGCCCTGAGCTACGGCACTCTCTCCCTGGCCCTGGGGCGGCAGTTTTCCAGGCCCCAGGCTGGCGGCGGCCTGTGTACCCTGACCCTGACGAAGGGGGAGAACACCCTTCGCCTGCTGGCCCTCATCGACACGGGCAACACCCTCCGGGACCCGCTGACCGGGGAGGGGGTGGTCGTGCTGGACTGCGGGCAGGCCGGGGCGCTGCTGCCCCAGCTGTCCGATGTCCCGCCCCAGGCATTCCAGCGCCCGGTGGAGCTGTTGGCCCGCTTTGCCGGGGAGGACCTGGGGCTGCGGCTGCTGCCCTATCAGGCGGTCGGGGTGCCCTGCGGCCTGCTGCTGGCGGTGCGCCTGGACGAAGCCGCCTGGGGGAAGCAGCGCCGGGCGAACTGCCTGGCGGCGCTCTCCCCAACCCCGCTCTCAGACGGCGGGGGCTACCACGCCCTGGTGGGCGGAGAACATGCATAGGAGGTCGGCTTATGATCTGGAAGGAACATCTGCTGCAAACCCTGGCCCGTCTGGGCCTGTGGCGGCCCGGGAACCTGCATTACATCGGCGGCAGCGACGTACTGCCTGCCCCCCTGAGCCGGGAAGAGGAGAGCGCCTGCATCGCCCGCCTGACCGGGGGAGACCAAGCGGCGTCCTCGACGCTCATCGAGCACAATCTGCGTCTGGTCGTCTACATCGCCCGGCGGTTTGAAAACACGGGCATCAATATCGAGGACCTCATCTCCATCGGGACGATCGGCCTCATCAAGGCCGTGGGGACCTACCAGCCTGCCAAAAAGATCAAGCTGGCGACCTATGCCTCCCGGTGCATTGAGAATGAAATTCTCATGCACCTGCGCAAGACCGCTGGACAGAAAACGGAAATTCCCTTGGACGAACCCCTCAGCACCGACGGCAACGGCAACGAGCTCCTCCTTTCGGATATCTTAGGCACCGACAGCGATCTCGTCACCCAGCCCATGGAGGCCGATGCCGACCGCCAAATGCTGGCCGACGCCTTAGAGACGCTGAGCGGACGGGAGCGGGAGATCATCACCCTCCGCTTCGGTCTGGGCGGCCGCCGGGAGCACACGCAGAAAGAAGTTGCCGACCACATGGGCATTTCCCAGTCCTACATCTCCCGCCTGGAAAAGCGCATCATCCGCCGCCTGCGCCGGGAAATTCTGCGGGTGAGCCAGGTGCTGTGAGCGGG
>CAVCXN010000030.1:0-2572 GCA_963606215.1 uncultured Mycoplasmatota bacterium
GTTTACGGAGTTTACCTTTACTCTGTCTGAGGTTTGATGCTGACCCCATAAAAAACGGCCTCGACGCTTCACCAGCGCCGGGGCCTTACTTTGCTCTTTTCACTTACGACCGCGTCTCAAACCGGGACGAGCAGGCCCTACAAGTGATCTCAATTTTCCCCAATCCCCTGGGCACCCGCATGGACTGGCCGCAGGTGGGACATTTGAAATAGTAGTAGGCTTTGTCCGTCCGGATGCCCTTCTTCCCCCGCCGCCAACGATGGATAGAGCGGAAGAGAGCGAAGAAACGGGCGTTTTCCATCTGCCGCTTCTCCTGGTCTTTGGAGCACAGGCGGAAGATGAGGTACACCAGCACCACCCCTGCCGGGATAAGCAGAGGCAGGAAAAACCGCCCCAGGGCCGCCAGGATGAGAAACAGGACGAGCCAGAAGAGGCTGTAGGCATCAAAGCCCGGGTGCCGCTGAAAAAATGATTGTTTGGGCTGTTCCATCGGCCCACCTCCCTGTTGACGAACTTAGCCCTTGGTTGGGCGCACCCGAACCTCTCCGGAAGAAAGCGTCCGCTCCGTGCCGTTGGCTTCCCGGACGCGGAGAGAGAAATCCTGGTCCAGATCTAAGGCCAGCGCCGTGCGGGTCTGGTTTCCTTCTAACACAGTGATTTCTCTCCCCAAAACGAGGGAACGCTTGCGGTAGTCCTCAAAAAAGGGCCGCTGGGAGAGATTGGGGTAAAACTTAAAAAAGTGATTGAGAATGGACCCTGCCAGCTTACTCCGGCCCTCTACTCCCTGGGGCCGTTCGGTAAAAACGGAACCGGCCTCCGGCAGGTCCTCGGGGAAGCCCCCCTCCGGCGGGAAGCAGTTCACACCGATGCCGACGATGGCGTATTGCAGGCCGCCCGTCTCCAGGTCCAAGGCCCCTTCGGTCAAAATGCCGCAGACCTTTTTGCCCCGGCAGAACACGTCATTGACCCACTTGATCTCCGCCGGAACTCCGGCGCAGTCCTCAATGGCTAAGGCGACGGCGGCGGCGGCGCAGGTGGTCAGAAGCAGAGAATCTTTGGCGGAGAGCTGTGGACGGACTAAGAAACTCAAGTACAGGCCCGTGTCCGGGGGAGAGAAAAACTTGTGATCTCTCCGGCCGCGCCCCGCTGTCTGCGCGGCGGCGACTAGAGCCAGGCCCTCTGGTTCCCCGGCTTCCGCCCGCTGGCGGAGGAGGGTATTGGTGGAGGTGACGAGCTGCTCTGCCTCCAGACGCAAATTCGGAACCGTAAGATACTGGGCAATGCTCTGGGCGGATAAAATAGCGCTGTCCTTTGCCAGGCAATACCCCCGGTTGGAGGCGGCTTCGATGGGGTAGCCGTTCTCCCGCAGCTGCTGGATGGCTTTCCAGACGGCGCTGCGGCTGACTTGTAATTTCTGGGCCAGGGCTTCGCCGGAGAAATACGTGCCCCGGTTGGCTTCCAGGGCCTCTAGAACCCGGTTTTTCACTTGCATGGAATCAGCTCCCCTTCCGAATTTTGTCCATATGGTTCAGAACGGCCTGGGCGCATTGGCCGGTGAAGAAGCCTGTGACCATGCCCGCCAGGAGGAGAACGGGGGCATAGAGGGCGATGGAGGCCGTGCCGGACACCCAGACGGCTACGGCCAGCTGGCCAACGTTGTGCCCGATGGCTCCGAAGATGCTCATAACCCAGATATGGCGGCGGTCGATGAGGGGCCTCATGAGGCACATGACCACCCAGCACAGGACGCCGCCGGCCATGCTGTACAGCATCCCCATCATATTGCCTACGATGAGGTTGCCCAGGAAGATGCGGACGACCAAAATCGCCCCCGCCTCCCGCCAGCCCAGGGTCCAGAGGGCGAAGAGGGTAATGACGTTGGCGACCCCCAGCTTCACGCCGGGGATGGCGATGGGGATGGGAATCTGCGCCTCGATGAGGAAGACGATCATGGAGATGGCCGTGAGCATGGCCATGGTGGTCAGTTTTTTGATGTTTTGGTTCATGGGTTTACGACACTCCGTCCAACTGGTTGTTCTCCTCGCCGCCGCCGACCACCTGGACCACCAGCTTGTTGGGCAGGCAGGCGATGGGGTCGTTGGTCTGGTCCGTGGCCCCCTTGCGAACACATACCTGATCAGGGCAGCTGGCCTCGCTGACCCGAACCGTTCCGTTGGAAATGACGACGATGTTATAGCCGCCGCTGTCGCTGTCGAAGCGGAGGGTCTGGTCCTCGTCCAGGGGGTAGAGGCCGACGACCTCTCCGTTCTGCGTCACCTGCACGGCCCCGCCGGTGTGCCGGTTGCCATTGATAAGGATCATGCCGACGATGCACACGGCGGCTAGGACGGCGATGAGGACCATCCAGAAGCCCAGGGACTTTGTCTTTTTTTGTTCCATAGCAGTCACCTCCCGGTGGTTGGCTGTGGGGATCGTGATAATAGTGGTATTCTACTGCATTTTCGAGAGAATAGCAAGAGTTAGCCAGGGCTTTTCCCATTCTCCCTGCGCGGTCTATTGTCGATAACCCCCAAAATCCCCTCAGAAAACCGGCTTGATTCCGTTTCCCTCC
>CAVCXN010000031.1:0-3957 GCA_963606215.1 uncultured Mycoplasmatota bacterium
CCGCTTGCAGACCGTTGTAGATGCACTGTCTCAGCGGTATCCGGACCACCGTTTTATTCCCGGCGCAGACAACAACCCCATCCCCGAGCTGGCGGCGGCGGAGCTGGCGGGCGTGGGCTGGCGGGGGCGGCATGGCCTGCGCATTGTCCCCCCCTACGGCTCTTATGTTTTCCTGGGGACGATTTTGACGGATTTGGAAGTGCCCCAGACAGGTCCAGCCGAGGGCACCCTCTGCGGAGCACACTGCCGGGCCTGTCAAAACGCCTGCCCCACCGGGGCGCTGTCCGATACCGGCTGTGACCTGAGCAAATGTCTCTCTGACCTGACCCAGAAGAAGGGAGATCTGCCCCCAGACGTGCAGGCACAAATCACAGACAGCCAGACTGTTTGGGGCTGTGATCTCTGTCAGAAAGCCTGCCCCCACAACAAAAAAGCCGCCCTGACGCCCCTGCCGGAATTTCGGGAGGACTTACTGCCCTCCCTGACCCTGGAAGACCTGGACGGCCTGAGCAACAAAGCCTTCCGCCGCCAGTATGCCGCCCGTGCCTTTTCCTGGCGGGGCATTGCCCCGCTCAAACGCAATCTGGAGTGGCAGGCGGCCCAAGCACACCAAGAGAACAAGGAGAACGACCCATGACCGGAAAGACCCACGCCGCCTGCGGTGCGGCCACCATGCTTGCCCTCACTGTCCTGCACCGCTCCGCCCTGCCCATCGGGGCGGAGACATATACCCCGGCCATCGGCCTGCTGACCGTGGTCGTGGGGTCTTATGCGCCGGATGTGGACATGAAAAGCTCCACCATGGGGCAGAGGTTTCGCCTCCTCGCCCATCTCTTCCGCCACCGGGGGCTGACGCACACCCTGCTTTTTCCCGCCCTGCTGACCCTGCTGATGATGGGCTTAAAAGCCCAGGGCGCGGCCGTGGTGCCGGAGCTGCTCTTGGGCTTCAACGTAGGCTGGGCGGCGCATATCGTCGCGGATGCCTTCAATCACAAGGGTGTGCCGATCTTATGGCCCATCGTCCGGAAAAAGCTGCATGTGGCCTCGGTCCGCATCGGGACCTGGCAGGAGACGGCCTTTCTGTGGGGGTGGGTCATCGTTACCATCCTTATTACCATCGTCAAGCTCCTGGCCCACTGAATCCCGAAAATACATAACCCACCTTCGAACCGTCCAAACTATGGGAAAACGGAACAGGAGGTGGGTGTTTTTGTTGGTGAAAGAAGTAATGACATCCAGTGTGGTCAGCATCGCCCCGGAGGAGAGCGCGGCCCTGGCCGCCCGTCTGCTGGCCCGGCATAGCCTGGGGGCGCTGCCAGTGTGCTCGGCGGAGGGGGTGCTGCGGGGCATGGTGACGGACCGGGACATCGTCCTGCGCTGTGTGGCCCCGGAGACGGACCCGAAGGCCGTCCCGGTAAAAGAGATCATGTCCCGCCGTCCGGCGGCGGTGGAGCCGGGGGACGACGTGCGCCAGGCGGCGCGGCTCATGGCCCGGCGGCAGATCCGGCGGCTGCCGGTGGTGGAAGCAGGGAAGGTCGTGGGCATGGTGTCGCTGGGCGACCTGGCCCAGTGCGGGCGGTATGAAATGGAGATCTCACGGGCTCTGACGGATATCTCGGCGGTGGTGCAGAAGATGAGCGAGTAACACCACGGCCAGGACAACCAGAGAAATCACCTGTGACGTAGACAGCGGCCCTAGAAAGCCTCTCGCCGCATCCCCTCGCAGAAACTCCAGCAGGAAACGAAACACAGAATATAGAGCCAGATACACCGCCAGCAGACGGTCGCCCGGCCAGCCGCGGCTTGCCAGATGCTCCAGCAGCAGAAACAGCAGGAAGCACCCTGCGGCCTCATAGAGCTGGACCGGCAGCAGCGGCACGCCGCTGGGGGCTTCGACGGCGCTGGCCGGGAACGTCACCCCCAGCCAGCCCGCCGGAGCCGGAATGCCATAGCAGCACCCCGCCAGAAAACAGCCCACCCGTCCAAAGGCATGAAACAACGGCAGCGCCGGGACCAAGTCCCGCCCCAGGGCGGCGAAGGAGGTCCGGCGCTGTTTGCAGAAGAGCCAGGCACCCGCCAGCCCGCCCAGGAGTCCGCCGTAAAAGACGAACCCGCCGGAGAGATACTTTGCCATGAAGTAGTTTGGAGCCGTGCGGAGCAGCGGCAGGTCGGCCAGCAGCTGCGGCAGCAGGGGGAGCAGATAGAGGAGCTTCGCGCCGAAAATGGCCCCCAGCACGCCCCAGAGGAACGCCTGCTCCGTTTTCCCCGGGTTCTCTCCCCGCCGACGGAGCCGGTGGTGGAAATAAAACCAGGCCGCCCCAGCCCCCAGGAGGGCTAGGACGGCGTACATTGGGATGTGGTGCCACTCAGGAAGCATACAGACTTCCTGCGGCGATTCCGCTGCTGGCGAACAGGCCCACGCAGGCGACACAGGCAACAAAGGCCAGCGCGCCGCCGATGAGACCGATCAGGGAGAGGATGAAGCCCGCGGTGCGGGTGGTGTCCTCATAGCCCAGCTCTTTGGCTTTGCTGGCCTGGATGAGGCCGATGATGCCCAAGATCACGGAGATGATGGACGAATAGCCGAAGAACCACAGGACCACGGCGATGATCCCCAGAATCAGGCTGGCGGTGGCGTTGCTTTTGCCGGGGGGATCGTTTGGCGGGGTCGGGGGTGTGTAGTTGTTGGTTTCGGGCATGGGAAAGCCTCCTTTCCGAGGATAGTTTCATTTCATTGTAGAGAAAATCGGGAAACTTGTCAATCAAATTGCGGAAAATGGCAAAAGCGCCCGCCGTTTGTTGGAAGGCTGGCGGGCGCTTTTGCATAGAGTTTGGATAAGGTTTGGATGGATCAGCATGACATCAGAAAAACTGTCACTGCGGCAGACGGGAGACGGTAAGGCCCTCTAACGAGGCGCCTCCCGCCCGACGGCGGCAGTAATTCGCAGTACAGGATTTGTAGGCCGCAAAGCGGCGGCGGGCGGCGTGTTCGTCGCCGTAGACCTTCCAGCAGCCGACGCATTTGAAGTTCTTGCCCCGGTAGGTCATGAACCCGGCCACGTCCTCGGGGGGATAGCCCAGGAAGAGGCCGATCTCGTGGGGGAACTCTTCGCTCTCCCGCAGGCGGCGGGTGAGCTCCCGGAGACAGATGGGGTGGGTCAGGTCGTCGCCGTAGCCCGCCTCTTGCAGCAGGCGGCGGGCCTCCTGACCGGCCAGGTCCCGGGAGAGGTCGGCGGGCCGGAAGAGATAAAGCAGCGCCCGGTTGTCCCTCCGGCGCAGGGGAAGCAGCCGCAGGCCGCGGGGGACTAAGACGCGGTTGATCTCCCGCAGGTCCTGCACCATGTCCTGGGTGGAGGAAAAGGTGCAGGGGAAGAGATTGCCCGTCTTGATGCCCGCCAGGGTGGGGGCGGCGTGCTGGATGACGTAATCAATGGACATGACGGCGTCTCCTCTCGCTGGCTCAGCTCTTGGGGCCGGCGTGGGTCTCCAGAATGCTGCCCAGGGCAGACATGGAGCTGGAGCGGGAGCGGATGATGACGGTGTCCTGGCCGCGGGTCTCGTTCAGGGCGTTCTGGACCATCTTGTGGGAGATGGTGTCGGTGAACATGACCAGCAGATCGGGGTTGCCCAGCCGGTTTTTCAGAGTCCCTCCCATCTTGGAGATGACTTTGGCCGAACACCGGTAGGAACGGCAGAGATCTTTATACTTGCGGACCATGCATTCGTTTCCGCCTAAAATGACAACACTCATGGGAGATGCTCCTTTCAATGACCTTTTGGAATATGTATTAGGTTCGGCTAACCCCTGGGGCTTTTTTTGCGCCCCGCAAAGGGGGCGCGGCGTCCGGGGCGTGGTATCGTCAGAGGGAGCAGCTTGGCCGCTCCGGGAAGAGGAACCTTGCCTCTTTGATCGTTAGCGTAAGCTAACTGTACTGAGAGTATACCTGATTTCACGCG
>CAVCXN010000032.1:0-5366 GCA_963606215.1 uncultured Mycoplasmatota bacterium
CGTTGATGGTGCCGCCCACGGCACAGAGGCTGTTGTGACAGTTCGTCATGACATAGGGCACGGGGAACTCCTTCAGGCCGCTGGCCTTGGCGGTCTGGATGATGCCCACGTAGGTAATGTCATGGGAAATGAGGCTGTCAAACTTCAGGTGGAGCTGGCCCTCTTCCTTGCGCATCTCGTGGCGGCGGAAGATCTGGTAGGCCATGGTCTTCTCCCGGTCGGCGGGAGAGACGATGGGGGCGGGGACGGGCGCCCCGTTCTGCCAGCGCACGCCGGCGGATTCTAATTTGATCATGATCGTATCGACACCCTTTCTGGGAAATTTTTCTTTGGCCCATAGGCAAAAGATCAGAAGGCACAAATCTTCTGTATAATATGGGTAGTATCAGTATAGCACGAAATTGGAAGGAAGCAAAGTGAAATGCCATAACTTTTGAACTTCTTGCAGAGTGTCTGAAAATGCAGGAAGGACTTCGTAGAAACCGGAAAACATTCCAAAAGAAATGACAGTCAGGAATTTTTTCTTGCATACTGCCGGATTTTGGAGTATAATTCCCTTATTATAATAAAGGGTAAGGTATTTTGCACCCACCGCGCCGGGAGAAGGAAGGCTGTCCCAGCGTAATTTTCAGAGAGAGGGGAACCATACGATGCAGAATCAGAATGGAAGCGGGATCCTGGAACAATATACAGGTTCCCTCAGCCAGCACATCCAAACCGAATATAATATCCCGTCCAAATACTACCGGGGCGACCTGAAGCTCGGCCTGAGAAACTCCGACGGCACCGGCGTGCCCATCGGCGTGACCCGTGTCGGCTCCGTTTTGGGCTACATGATCGAGGACGGCGTGCGTATCCCTGTCCCCGGCCAGCTGTACTACCGCGGCATTGAGCTCAACGAGATCGTCGAGGCCCATCGCAAGGCCGGGACCTTCGGCTATGAAGAGGTCGCCTACCTGCTGCTCATGGGCTATCTGCCCTCCCGCAGCGAGCTGGACCGGTTCAACGAGATCATGAACCGTGCAAGAAAGCTGCCCAACGGCTTCACCGAAGACATGATCATGAAAAACCCCAGCCGGAACATCATGAACAAATTGGCCCGCTGCGTGCTGTCCCTGTACTCCTATGACAAGCACCCCGATGACACGTCCCTGGACAACATCCTGCTCCAATCCGTGAAACTCATCGGCGCCTTCCCCAGCATCGTGGCCAACGCCCACTCCGTGAAGCGGCACTACTTCGAGGGCAGCTCCCTGCACATCCACTTCCCCGTCGAAGGTCTGTCCACCGCAGAGAACTTTCTGCGGATGATCCGCCCCAACACGGAGTACACGGAAGAGGAAGCCCACCTGCTGGACATGATGCTCATGGTCCACGCCGAGCACGGCGGCGGCAACAACTCCACGTTTGTCTGCCGCGCCCTGTCCTCCAGCGGCACGGATACCTACAGCGCCATCGCCGGGGCCGTCGGCTCCCTGAAAGGCCCCCTGCACGGCGGCGCCAACGCGAAGGTCATGGAGATGTTCCGCTATGTGAAGGAAAACGTCGATCCCAAGGACGACGGCTCCATCAAGGATTACTTGGCCAAGCTCTTAAATAAGGAAGCAGGCGACAAGTCCGGCAAGCTCTACGGCCTGGGCCACGCGGTCTATACCGTCTCCGACCCCCGTGCGGTCCTGCTGAAAAAGTACGCCCGCCACATGGCCGAGATCAAGGGCTATGCCAATGATTTTGAGCTGCTGCAAAAGATCGAAGAGCTGGGCATCCCCATGATTTTGGAGAAGACCAAGTCCGACACCCCCATGTGCGCCAACGTGGACATGTACTCCGGCCTGGTCTACACCATGCTGGGCATCCCCGAGGACGTGTTCACACCTCTGTTCGCCTCCGCCCGTATCGCCGGCTGGTGCGCCAACCGCATCGAGGAGGTCGTCACCTGCCACCGCATCATGCGTCCGGCTTACCGGGCCGTGGTCAAGCGCGTGCGGTATGACCCCATCGAGGAGCGCACCGCCCGCCTGGACTTTAACCCCCGGACCCCGGACGGCAGCACCAACCCTTGACTGTCTTCTCCATCCCAAATATCCTGAAAAAAGGGCGCGGGCTAATATAACGTCCGCGCCCTTTCGCCCACAGAAGCGGGGAAGGCAAGAATTTCTTAAGAATTTCTTCACAGCCTGTTCATGGATATTCTCCCCTCCCCCGCTATACTGGAAGGACATCCCACCCAAGGAGGAAATGAAAGATGAAACAGAAGTATCTGGCGCTGGCCCTGGCCGTCGTCATGGCCCTGTCCCTGTGTGCCTGCGGCGGCGGTGCTGTGGGCGGCACCTCGACCGGCAAGGAAGACGGCAAACTGTCCACCGGCATCTGGCAGCAGCAGGAGGCAGGCGACACCGACCTGCTCGCCTACAGCGCCGAGGACCTGACCGGTCCCATCCCCGGGGACTGGACCCTGCCCAGCGACTTCAAGACCGGCGATAAGGTCCGCGTGGAAGTCAGCGGCGACAAGATTCTCTACGGTGACATCACCGACGGCGGCTATCTCAACGGCTTCACCGTGGCCCAGTACGCCGATGGGAACCTGACCACCGTCTATGAATTCAAAAAGGGCGTGGTCCGCAGCTGGCAGAAGTTCTTCAGTCCCGACGGCAGCAAGCTGGCCGTGGCCTGGGCACCCAGCACGGACTCCACCGAGTGGAACGTGACGCTGGTGGACCTGACCACCAGCGGCGAATCCACCCTGGAGCTGCCCGACATGACCTTCACCTACACCCAGACCGATGAGGAGACCGGCGAGAGCAAGGAAGTCACCGAGTCCCCCGCCTTTCTGTTGCTCAAGTGGCAGGACGACAAGAACCTCGTCGTCACCGCAAGCCTGGCCGAGTTCAATGACAGCAGCAAGCAGCCCAAGACCTGGGTTTACACCCTGCCCTGATCAAAACGGATAAAAAACAGTGTCTGGATCCAAAACGATCCAGACACTGTTTTTATACTCTGATCTACGTTTTCTTAAATGACTTTCCGTAATTTCACCGGCTCCTCCGCCGGCATCAGCAGCCCCTCCAACTCCCGGGCTGCCGGTGTGATCTGCGCCTCCATCCGGTCCCGCAGCTCGTGCGCCAGGGTCTTGTCCCGCTGCCGCAGGACGCCGGAGACAGCCTGTCCCGGCCCGCAGAAGCGGTCAGACAGCGTCGCCATCCGCCACAGGCCGGAGAGATACTGCTTCTCCTTCACAGGATGGATGAAGCTGGCCGCCGTCCGTGCCGTTCGCTCCTTCCCCTCCGTATGGACCTTGGGGGAATTGGCCCGCCGCTGTTCCTCCAAGAGGATGAGGTCCAGGGCCACCTCCATGCGGAAGTGAGACGCCCCCTCCTCCATCCAGCGGTAGATGGGAGGATGCACGGTATCATCCAGCAGCAGGTGAAGCAGATATCCAGCGGCAAAGCTGCGCTGGGTGGCATCCCCATGCCGCAGAGCTTTGGAAAGGGCAGGTAAAGAGACTTCCCGCCACTGCTTGTGCAGCTTATCCGAAGTCTTTTTGGTTTTGAACGAAAAGATCAAGGGGTCCGGCCCATACAGGCCCAGATGGAACGCAGGCAAGTCCTCGGTGCAGTGAGACTGCAAGTCCCGGGGCAGGCGTTTCATCACCTCTCGGCCGAAATAGGTGTGTGCGTTGTGGTCGGCCATGTTACCGCCTCCTATCGCGTCCAGCATACACCGGTTTGCACGGGAAATCTACTGGAAAATGTGAACGATGCGCCCAGTCAGATCACAAATCCCCCGTTCGGTGCCAAGACCTGGCCGGTGAAAAAATCCCCGGCCGGGGATGCCAGAAACCAGACCGCCTGGGCCACATCCTCGGGGGTGCCCAGCCGTTCCAGCGGTGTCTCTTCTGCCAGCTCGTCTTTGATCTCCTGGGTGAGATTCCCATTCATCTCCGTCTCAATGACCCCAGGGGCCACGCAGTTGACGGTGATGCCCGACGGCCCCAATTCTTTCGCCAGGGCCTTCGTCAGGCCGATGACCCCGGCCTTGGCCGTGGAGTACGCCACCTCGCAGGAGGCCCCCACCTGCCCCCACATAGAGGACAGGATGATGATTTTCCCGGCTTTCCGGTGGAGCATATCCGGCAGGACCGCTTGGGCGCAGTAGAACACGCCGTCCAGGTCTACCCCCATGACCTCTCGCCAGCTGGCTTCCGTGATGTCCGTGAACAGCTCTTGCCGGGCAATGCCCGCGTTGCAGACCAGCACATCAATGCGGCCAAAATCCCGCAGAAATGCAGCGGTCATGGCCTGCACCTGCTCCCGCTGGGCCACGTCGCAGACATAGACCTTGACCGGCACGCCCAGGGCAGAGAGTTCTTCGGCCAAAGCCTCCGCCTGGTCTTTGGCCCTGCGGCAGACGATACCCACGCCGTAACCCTGCCGGGCGAATAACCGGGCGCAGGCCGCCCCGATGCCCCGGGAACCCCCGGTGATCAGAGCGGCCTTTGTCTCAGAGTTGGAAGTTGTCATCAAATCAAACATTGAAGCGGAACAGGACCACGTCGCCGTCCTGCATCACATACTCCTTGCCCTCGGAGCGGACCAAGCCCTTTTCCTTGGCGGTGGTCATGGACCCGCCGCAGGCTTCCAGGTCGGCGAAGGACACGACCTCAGCGCGGATGAAGCCCCGCTCGAAGTCGGTGTGAATTTTCCCGGCGGCCTTAGGTGCCTTGGTACCGCGGGTGATTGTCCAGGCGCGGCACTCATCCTCGCCGCAGGTCAGGTAGGAGATGAGACCCAGCAGGGTGTAGCTGGCCTGAATAAGCCGGTCCAGCCCGGACTGCTCCACGCCCAGATCCTCTAGGAAGAGGGCGCGGTCCTCCGGGTCCATGGCGGCGATATCAGCCTCGATGTTGGCGCAGATGGGGATAACCTGGGCATCCTCCTCCTTCGCGGCGGCCACAACTGCCTGGTAATAGGGGCTGGCGTCGTGGTTCTTGAAGCCGTCCTCGTCCATGTTGGCGGCAAAGATGACGGGCTTCAGGGTCAGCAGGTCGGCAGTAGACAGGATTTCTTTTTCTTCCTCATCGCAGGGATAGCTGCGGGCGGACTTGCCCTCATTCAGCCAAGCCAGCAGCCCCTTGAAGACCTCGGCGGAGTGCAGGAACTTCTTGTCTCCCTTGCCAGCCTTGGTATCTTTATCGATGCGGCGCTCGACCATCTCCATGTCGGCCATGACCAGCTCCAGGTCGATGATGCTGATGTCACGGGCGGGGTCGCAGCTGCCCTCCACGTGGATGATGTTGTCGTCGTCAAAGCAGCGGACCACGTGCACGATGGCGTCCGTCTCCCGGATGTTGGCCAGGAACTTGTTGC
>CAVCXN010000033.1:0-1030 GCA_963606215.1 uncultured Mycoplasmatota bacterium
ACATATACCACCCGGCCCAACACGCTGGCCGACCCGCCAAACAGGGCGGCCACCAGGTCCAGGCCGAAGATGCCCACGCAGCCCCAGTTCAGGCCACCAAGGATGACCAAGACCAGGGCGATCCTGTCGATCAACTTCATCAGGAAACCTCCCAGGACCGCAGGTTTGCAGTCCGTTGGATTGGAAGCCCCAACAGGAAGCAGGACCTCCCGTTGGTCTTCGTGGTTAGAATGTCCGCTTTCCTCCGGCGCTATCCCAGGAAATTTCCCCAAATTGCCCATCTTTTTTCTAGGGATTGACAAAGGCTAACACCCAGCGTTAAGATAAGGGAGCACGAATTTTTTGACCGGGAGGAATCTCCATGAAAACCAAGGCGTTTCGCGCCGCACTGCCCTATACCCTGCCCATCTGCGTAGGCTTTCTGTTTCTTGGCATGTCCTATGGCTTTTTCATGCGGAGCGAGGGCTTTTCCTTTGTCTATCCTCTGTTTATGAGCCTATTCATTTTTGCCGGTTCTATGGAGTTCGTCACCGCCAGTCTTTTGATGCTGCCGACGTTTCAGCCCGTCCACGCCTTCCTCCTGACCATCATGGTCAACGCGCGGCATCTGTTTTACGGGCTGTCCCTGCTGGATAAATTCAAAAACCTGGGCTGGAAAAAGCCCTATCTCATCTTCGGCCTGTGCGACGAGACGTTCTCCATCCACTGCACGGTGGACGCTCCGGAGGGGGTAGACCCCGGCTGGTTCCTGTTTTTTGTGACCATCCTGAACCAAATTTATTGGGTGGCCGGGGCCACGGCAGGAGCCTTGCTGGGCTACATCATCCACTTCAACACCAAGGGCATTGAGTTTGTCATGACCGCTCTCTTCGTCGTCATGTTCGTCAGCCAGTGGGAGGTCAACGAGGACCACCGCCCCGCCGTCATCGGGGCCGTTGTGACCATGCTCTGCCTGCTGGTCCTGGGCAGCGACAACTTCCTGCTGCCCGCTATGGCGCTTATCGTGGTCTGCTTCCTCTTTATGCGCCGC
>CAVCXN010000033.1:1082-3166 GCA_963606215.1 uncultured Mycoplasmatota bacterium
GACAACACCCTGACCCGAAAGGAGGAAACGCCATGACCATCCCCCAGCAAATCCTCACCATCGTTGCCGTCGTTCTGGGGACGATGACCACGCGCTTTCTCCCCTTTCTCTTCTTCCCCGAGGGAAAAGAGCCACCGGCTTTTGTCCGCTACCTGGGGGCCGTGCTGCCCAGTGCCGTCATCGGCCTTCTCGTTGTCTTCTGCCTGAAAGACGCCGTCTTCACCGGCTGGCACGGCCTGCCGGAGGCCATCGCCATTGTGGTCGTAGGTGTGCTGCACAAGCTCAAGCACAATATTCTCCTGAGTATTGCAGGAGGAACGGTGCTGTATATGTTCCTGGTGCAATTGGTATTTATTTGAACCTAGGGGATAGACCCTGTCAAGAAATCAGCGCTGCTGTGCCCGTGATGCTTGGGCCAGCAGCGCTGGTTTTTTATCGTGATGTTAGCTTACAGCGTCCAGTTCTTCTGCTCCGTGTGCAGGAGGTGGTGGGACAGCTCGGAGAGCGGCTCGCCCAGGAACTCGTTGTAGAGAACCTGGATGGAGGGGTTCTCATGGGAGAAGCGGATGGTGCTGTTTTGATCCAGCCGGTAGAGGTTCTTGCCGCGGTCGGCAGCGAAGTCCTCCCCATCATGGATGGGCTGGCCGCCGCCGCCGGAACAACCGCCGGGGCAGGCCATGACTTCCACGAAGTCATAGGAGACCTGACGGGCGCGAATGGCGTCCATCAGCTGTCGTGCCCCAGCCAGGCCGGAAACGACTGCCAGGCGCAGGGTGATGTCCCCAATGTGGAAGGTAGACTCCCGCCAGGGCTTCTGGCCGCGAATCTCCCGGAAGGCATCGGCAGGAGGATTCTCCCCGGTGAGCTTCCAGTAGGCGGTCCGCAGGGCAGCCTCCATGACACCGCCGGTGACGCCGAAGATGACGCCCGCGCCGGAGCCGCGGCCCAGGGGACTGTCGAAGTCTTCCTCCGGCAGGGTGGCCACGTTGATTTGCATGGCTTGCAGCATCCGGTCCAGCTCGCGGGTGGTGAGGACCACGTCTACATCGTGGTCGGTCACGTTGCTGGCTTCCAGGGTGCCGGCCTCGTATTTCTTCGCCACGCAGGGCATGACGGAGACGCAGAAGATGTCCTTGGGTTCCTTTTCCAGGAGCTTGGCATAGTAGCTCTTGGCGATCGCGCCAAACATCTGCTGCGGACTCTTGGCGGTGGAGAGGTTCTCCACCAGCTCGGGGTACTCCGTGCGGATGAAGCGCACCCAGCCGGGGCAGCAGGAGGTGAACTGCGGCAGCTTGCTCGTCACAGGGTGGGTAAAGCGCTGGATGAACTCATTGCTTTCCTCCATAATGGTGAGGTCAGCAGAGAACGTGGTATCAAAAACATGCTTCACGCCCATGGCGCGGATGGCAGCGGCCAAACGCTTTTCCGTCGCCTTGTCCTGGCTTAAGCCCAGGCTCTCGCCCCAGGCGGCGCGGACGGCGGGCGCAACCTGGAAGACCACTTCCTTCGTGGGGTCACAGAGGGCCTCGAAGACGATCTCGGTGTCGTCCCGCTCCCGCAGAGCACCCACGGGGCAGTGGCTCACGCACTGACCGCAGAGGGCGCAGTTGGCCTCGTTCATGCGCAGGCCGCCCTTGATACGGACGGTGGTGTGGGCGCCGGAGCCGGTGACTTCCCACACGCCCAGGGACTGTACCCGCTCGCAGACGGAGACACAGCGCAGACATTTGATGCACTTGGAGCTGTCCCGCAGGATGGGTAAAGTCTTGTCCCAGGGACGTTCGGTGGCCTCGTTGCGGAAGGGCACCTCTTGAATATTCATGGCCTTAGAGAGGGCCTGTAAGGAGCAGTTGCCGCTGCGGACGCAGGTCACGCAGTGGTCCACGTGCTGGGACAGGATCAGCTCCACGTTGGTCTTTCTCGCCACACGGACCCGCTGGGTGTTGGTGCGGACCACCATGCCGTTTTCCACCTGGGTGTTGCAGGCGGCGGCCAGTTTGTCCACGCCCTCGACCTCCACGGCGCACACGCGGCAGGCGGCGACCTCGTTGATCTCTCGGAGATAGCAGAGGGTGGGGATATGG
>CAVCXN010000034.1:0-4779 GCA_963606215.1 uncultured Mycoplasmatota bacterium
GAACTGACTATGGCAAATAAAACAGGATTGGCCCTGTCCAGCAGGTCAGTTTTGTGGTATTTTATAAGCACTGAATCAAAGTGGGCTGATCGGGGAAAAGTTTCCCAGAGGCTCACTGTCCATATTATAATTAAGGAGGACCCATCCCATGAAACGTGTCGTTTCCATCCAAGATATTTCCTGCCTGGGCAAATGCTCCCTGACCGTCGCCCTGCCCATCATCTCCGCCATGGGCGTGGAGACCTGCGTGGTGCCCACGGCAGTTCTCTCCACCCACACCGGCGGCTTCAAAAACTTCACCTTCCACGACCTGACCCAGGAGATCACCCCCATCTCTGACCACTGGGCCAGCGAGAACATCCACTTTGACGCCATCTACACCGGCTACCTGGGTTCCTTTGAGCAGATCGACCTGGTGGGCAAGTTCTTCGACCGCTTCGGCGGCGACGGCACCCTGGTCTACGCTGACCCCGCCATGGCGGACAACGGCGTGCTCTACACCGGCTTCACCCCCGAGTTTGCCAAGAAGATGGGCGAGCTGTGCGGCAAGGCGGACGTGATCGTGCCCAACCTGACCGAGGCTTCCTTCATGCTGGGCATCGACTATGTGGGCGATAACTACGACGAAGCCTACATCAAAAAGCTCCTGAAGGACCTGACCGGCCTGGGCTGCAAGACCGCCGTGCTGACCGGCGTCTCCTTCGAGCCGGGCAAGATCGGCGCCATGGCCTATGACTCTGCCACCGACAGCTATTCCAGCTACTTCAACGAAAAACTCCCCGTGAGCTTCCACGGCACCGGTGACGTGTTCGCCTCCGCCTGCGTGGGTGCGCTCATGAACGGCAAGGACCTGACCGGCGCCCTGAAGATCGCCGTGGACTACACCCTCGAGTGCATCCGCGAGACGCAGAAGGACCCCGAGGCCCGCTGGTATGGCGTGAGCTTCGAGGCCGCCATTCCCATGCTGGTCCACAGCCTGGGCCGCTGAGCTGCCGCTCTTTCCTTTCCCCATCCCTTTCGCTTTCTCTCGTTTTTCTTCCCTTTACCCCAAGTCCGGCCTTTTCTCGCCGGACTTGGGGCTTTTTTCTGCCGGTTGAAATATTTTGAGGCCCTGGGTGTGTTATCCTAATAGAAGACCCCACAGAAAGGCGGTGCGCCTTTGTCTACGAAGTGTTCCCTCAGCCGGTCGGAGACGAAGTTTCTCCACACGCTCTACCAGCGTTACGCCGAGCCGCTTTACCGGGTGGCCCACCATCGTCTCGGGGACCCCTACTTAGCCCAAGACCTGGTCCAGACCGTCTTCCTGGCCGCCGCAGAAAAGCTCCCCGCCCTGCGCCGCCACGAAAACCCCTGGGCCTGGCTTCTGCGCGCCCTGCACTACGAGCTCAGCCACACCTACACCAGGCTCGCCCGGGAGCGCCAGCGCCTGTGCCCCTTAGACCAGGCCGAAACTGCTACCAGCGCCCCGCCCCCGACCCTGGGCCTGGCCGACATCCTCCCCGCCCAGCTCACTGACCGGGAGCGGGAAATTTTACTCCTATTCTACGAAGAGGGCCTCTCTTACCAGGAGATCGCGGACCGCCTCAACGTCCCCGTCTCCACCTGCGGCACCTGGCTCTCCCGCGCCAAAAAGCACTGCCAGGAATTGCTCTCCGGGCAACCGGATTTTCCGGATTGAAAGGTGGTTTTTACAATGACAAACGAAGAAAAGCTGTTATGGATGACCACCGTCGCAGAGAGTTCCCCGGAGGAAATCTGCGCCTTGCTGGACCAAATAGAGGGCGAAACTCGCCCCGATTTTTCCGCCAAGCAAGGCTGGGAGAACCTGCAAAAGGCCCATCCCCAACGCTTTCCCCCTCGGCTCCACCGGCCCAGGGAGTTCCGCCGTTTCCGCTCCGCTGCTGCTCTTCTCGCAGTAACAGTCGCTCTGTCCGCCGTCACCCTGCTTTCTCCCGGAAAGCCCGCTGCCTCCCATACAAACCAAGTCTTACCTGGTTATTGTTCCCTATATTCCATGGTCAGCCTGGACGCTTCCCCCTCTGTCACCCCCATCCGGGCGGAGCTGCCGGTGGAAGTCATCCTCAACGACCAACCCTTCTTCCTTCCCAGCGACGCCGAGCTCTTCACCCTGCCTTATTTCACCGACCACGCCAACGCCTTCCTCGAGGGGGAAGGTGGGCCGGCGTCAGCCGGGTCGGATGAGGGCCACGTCACTACCTTTGAGCCGTAGTGTACAAAAGCAACACCTAGAAATTGGAGGTCATTATGAAAAAACTACTTACCCTATTTATTTCCACCCTGCTCTTTGCCACCAGTCTCACCGTCCTGGCCGCAGACACATCGGCACCTACGCAGGAAGCCCTCACAAAGGCAGAGCAATACGCCTACCTTGATCTCGACAGTGCCTCTCCCAGCATGCAGCAAAAAATCCTGGATGCTAGAAATACCATTATCTTTAGCAAGGATTGGGTTGCAGATGGATACGAAGCAGATGTTGAAGATGTCTCTACAGGTGAAGTCTTAGAAACTCTTCCCTCTTTCTCCGAGCTTTTCCCTGGTTGGGACTTACCGGTCGATGAGAGCATCGCTTCTGCTACCTTATAATCAACAACGTATGTTATCCCCGCCACCCCCAAAGCCTTCCCCGAGGGGGAAGGTGGCTGCGAAGCAGACGAATGAGGGCTACCTACCGCAATTGAGCCGTAGTGTACTAAGGTAGCCCGTGGAGAAGCACTCCGCCCCTCTCATGGTGTCTGGCTTCGCCAGATGGATTTGATTCGTAGTTCTAAATCATGGGTGGTTACGTCGGTACACAACCGATTCCTTTCGATAGGTAGCCCTCATTCGCCCCAGTGTGCGCACTGGGGCACCTTCCCCCTCGGGGAAGGCTTTCGTAGGCGTACTAAATCAGGACGAATTTTTCTAATGCCACCGCCACCCCGTCCTCGTCGCAGGAGGTGGTGATGTAGTCGGCGGCGGCTTTTACTTCCTCCGTCGCGTTGGCCATGGCGACGCCGATGCCTGCGGCCTGGAGGAGGGGCAGGTCACTCCCTCCGTCGCCCATGGCCAGGACCTCGCTGGCGTCGATACCCAGGTGGTCTAGGAGGAAGTGCAGGCCGATGCCCTTGTCAATGCCCCCGGCGATCACTTCCAGGTCATTGGGGAAGGGGTCGGCAAAGCCGATGTCCGGGATGCCGGAGAGGGCCGTCCGAAGCCGGGCCTTGGTGTCCGTGCTGTCGGTGAGGAAGAAGAGCTCTTCCACGGGCCGGTCATCCTGGGTCAAGAAGTCTTCGACGGTCCCCCGTAATATCTTCCGGGTACTGAGATGATAGGCCAGCATCGCCGTCCCCGCGTAGCGGGCTTTTAAGGTGTCATAGTCCGCCTGGGAGAGATACCCCACTCCCTCCCGGAAAACCTGCCGGATCATGGGAACGTCCGCGCACCGCTCCAACACAGTCAGGCAGGTGGCCGGAGTGAGATGCTTTTCCAGCAGAAAGCGGTCCTCCTGCAAGTCCCGGATGGTGGCCCCGTTGGAGGTCACGGCGTAGCGCAGGCCGGGCAGGTCTAACACAGCCTGGGGCAGACCCTGGGCCGGTCGGCCCGTCACCGGCACGAGAAGCACCCCCTGTTCCCTGGCCCGCTCTAAGGCCGCCAGGGTGCGGGGGGTGATGTGTTTTTCTTCGTTGAGCAGGGTCCCGTCCAGGTCCAGCGCCAGCAGACGGATGTTTGGTTTCATGGTCACTGCCTCCCTTATTCTTGCTCTTTGTGTTTTCGTCTTTGGATATCTCGATGATAGCACAGTTCGACAGGGTTTGCCACCTTGAAAATTGCCGGGGCATCCACTATAATGAATCCAACACTCTGAACTGGAAAAAAGGAGGCCCATCCTATGGCCACTCGTCCGTATCCGATCCTGACTGTCAACGAAAAAGCCGCCCGCTCCCTCCGGGCCGGGCACCCCTGGGTCTATGGGGCAGAGACGACCGACCCCGACCAGCCCTATCAAAACGGGGACATCGTGGACGTGGTGAGCCACAAGGGGCGCTGGCTGGGGGCCGGGGTCATCAATGACCACTCAAAGATCCGCGTCCGGCTCCTCTCCCGCAACACCAACGACCGCTTTGACGAAGCCTTTTGGCGGCGGCGCATCCAATACGCCCTGGACTACCGAAAGACCGTCATGGGGCCGGACTTCGCCTGCTCCCGCCTCATCTTCGGCGAGGCCGACCACTTCCCCGGCCTGACCGTCGATCTGTTCCAGGATATCTTGGTCACGGAAGTGCTGTCCCTGGGCATGGAGGTGCGGAAGCACCTCCTCTACCCCCTGCTGGTGGAGCTGCTGAAGGACTACAGCGTCACCGTCCGCGCCATCTACGAGCGCAACGAGGCCGCCCTGCGGGACAAGGAGGGCCTGCCCAAGGAAAAGGACTTCTACCCCCTCCCCGGCCTGTCCACGGACCTGGACGGACATTTGGAGCTGGTGGAAAACGGCATCCGCTATGACGTGGATTACATCAACGGCCAGAAGACCGGTTTCTTCCTGGACCAGAAATACAACCGCCGGGCCGCCGCTGCCCTGGCCCCCGGCCGCCGGGTGCTGGACTGCTGCACCCACACCGGGGCCTTCGCCCTCAACTGCGCCAAGGCAGGCGCAGAACACGTCACCGCCGTGGACATCTCCAAGGACGCCGTAGAGCTGACCCGCCGCAACGCGGCCCTCAATAACCTTTCGGACAAAGTAGACGTCCAGCAGTCGGACATCTTCGACCTGCTCACCAC
>CAVCXN010000035.1:0-3897 GCA_963606215.1 uncultured Mycoplasmatota bacterium
ACCAGCGGGTGAAGCTCACTCGCTGGTCTTTTCACGCTCGGTGGATCAAATCAACCCATAGCGCTCTTTTAATTGCAATACCCGCAGCACGCTCTCGTCCAACCGCTGCTGAGAAATAGTGCCGTCTTTCACTGCGGAGAGGACGGCATTGTAGGCGGCAGCCAAGTCCTTCGGTTGGAGTAAAATGTCTGCCCCGGCCTGGAATGCCAGTAACGCAGCTTTTCCACTGTCATAGTTCTGGGCAATGGCGGCGTTGGAGAGGGGGGCTGTCATAATGACCCTGGAGAAGCGCAGCTCACCCCGCAGCTTGTCTGTGATCATTTCCCGGGAAAGGGACGCAGGCAGGCCGTCGCTGCTGGCGTTGGGGGTGGTGACGTGGGACACCATGATGGCATCCGCCCCGGATGCCATACCCGCTTGGAAGGGGTAGAGCGAGGTCGTCCGCATCGTCTCCCAGGTTTCTGTCAGGGAAGCCCCTTCGCTGGCGTTGGTCCCGCCCTGGCCGGGATAGTGTTTCAGCACACAGGCCACGCCGCCCTCATGAAAGCCCTCCACGGCGGCGCTGGTGCACATGGCTGCCTGCTCCGGAGATTCGCTGAAGGAGAGGGCAGTGCCCACGTCGCAGGTGGGGGCCAAATTCATCTGAAAGCCCAGGTCTGCCAGGGCTTTGCCGATGGCGGCGGCAGCGTCCTTGACTTTTGCTCCGTCTCCAGTGGAGCCGAGAGCGGAGGGAGATTCCGTTTTGGCCAGGCCGAAGGCTTCCTGCCCGGCGATGGTCGCGCCCATGCCGCCTTCCTCCTGAATGGCGAAGAGGGGCGCGACGGAAGAGGTCTTTTTCAGGCGCTCCATGAGCTTGTCCAGTTGGTCTTTGTCCTGGATATTCGAGCCAGTAAAGACGAAGCCGCCGACGGGGTACGTTTCCAGTGCCTTCAGCTCTTTGGCGCTCAGGGTCGTGGTGCCGCTCTCCGTCTGCTCTTCCGCCAGCGCGTCTGGCTGGATGAGGAAGAGCTGGCCGACCTTCTGCTCCGTGGAGAGCTTTGCTAACAGCGCTTCCGCGTTTCCGGCGGTGGTCTGTTCGACCTCTCCCGGTTCCTCCTGAAAGAAGCCTTCCTCGCCCCCGCCGCCGCTTCCCTGACGGCCCAGCAGACAGATGACTACGACCATGACCACGATCAAGCCCGCCAGGGCGGGGATGGCCCATTTTTGTTTCAGCATAGATGCCACATCCATTTCCATTGTTTTCTGTTGCCCAGTATAGCCTGTTTCCCCAGAAAGTACAAGAGGAAAAAAGCTGTGCGTGCCGGAGGATCGGCACGCACAGCTTTGGCTGCTTTTTTGGAGTTTTTTGAGAAGCAGGGGGAGAGACTCAGCCCTCTTCCTGGATGGCTTTTGCGTCGGCAATGGCCTTCTGCTGGGCCGCAGGAGGTGCTTCCTCATAGCGGACGAAGTGGAAGGTGAAGGAGCCGCGGCTCTGGGTCAGGGAGCGCAGATCAATGGCGTAAGAGGTCATCTCGGCCATGGGGACTTCTGCCTCCAAAATCTGGTTGCCGTCATCGGTGGGGTTCATGCCCATGACGCGGCCGCGGCGCTTGTTCAGGTCGCCCATGACATCGCCCAGATAGCTGTCGGGGATGGTGACTTCCAGGGCACCGATGGGTTCCAGAATGGTGGGGTTGGCGTTGGCGATGCCTTCTTTATAGGCCAGCTGTGCGGCGGTCTTGAAGGCCATCTCGTTGGAGTCGACGGGGTGATAGGAGCCATCGTACAGGGTGGCCTTCAGGCCGACCAGAGGATAGCCGGCCAGCACGCCCTTGTTGGCGGCTTCGCGCAGGCCCTTTTCCACGGCAGGGAAGAAGTTCTTGGGTACGCTGCCGCCGAACACTTCCTCGGCAAAGACCATGTCGTCGGACTCATACTGAGGCTCGAAGCGGATCCACACGTCGCCGAACTGGCCGGAACCGCCGGACTGCTTCTTGTGGCGGCCGTGGGCCTCGACCTTTTTCTTGATGGTTTCACGGTAAGGCACGCGGGCGGGACTAAGTTCGGCCTCGACCCCGAAGCGACTCTTCAGACGGGACACCAGCACGTCCAGCTGCATGTCGCCAGCGCCGGAGAGGACCACCTGACGGGTCTCGGGATTGTTCACCACGGAGAAGGAGGGGTCTTCCTCGTTCATCTTGGCCAGACCAGCGGCGACCTTGTCGTCCTGACCGCGGGTCTTGGGGGCGATGGCCTTGGAGTAGCAAGGCTCGGCGAAGGGGATGCCCTTCAGGGCAACGACCTTCCGGTTGTCGCACAGGGTGTCGCCGGTCTTGACCTTGTCCATCTTGCCGATGGCACCGATGTCGCCGCAGGTCAGTTCCTTGACTTCGGTGGCCTTCTTGCCGCACATCTGGTACAGACGGCCCAGCTTTTCAGTGTTGCCGGTGCGGGCGTTGATCAGAGACAGGTCAGAGGTGATCTCGCCGGAGAGAACCTTGATGAGGGAGTACTTGCCGTACTGGTCAGAGATGGTCTTGAAGACGTAAGCTGTGGGCACGCCGCCGGGGGAGACGACGAACTCTTCCGTCTCGCCATCCTGCGTGGTGGCCTTGTGGTGGTTGCCCTCCATGGGGTTGGGCAGCAGGTCCACGATGTAGTCCATCAGCATCAGAGAACCCATGCAGTTGATGGCGGAGCCAAAGAAGACGGGGAACATGGACAGCTCCCGCACGCCCTGGCGCAGGCCGCGGATCATCTCAGGATAGGTGAAGGACTCGCCGCTGAAATACTTGTCCATCATCTCCTCGGAGGTCTCGGCAACGGACTCTTTCAGGGCCTCGTTGAACTCGGCGACCACGTCCATCTTCTCGGCGGGGATCTCGACCTCGACGCCCTTATAGTCCTGCAGCTCGAAGGCACGCTTGTTCAGCACGTCGATGAGGCCCGTGGTGTTTTTATCCTCGTCCCACATGGGAACGGCCAGGGGAGCGATCTTGTTGCCATAGCGCTCGCGCAGGGCGTTGAAGGTCGCGTTGTAATCGCTGTTCTCCTCGTCGGTCTTGGAGATATAGATGAACCGGGGCATGTCGCGCTCCTGGCAGTACTTCCAGACCTTTTCAAAGCCTACGGAAATGCCGTCCTTGGCGGAGCAGACAATGATGGCGGCGTCGGCGGCGCGCAGGGCCTCCATGACCTCGCCGGAGAAGTCGAACGCACCCGGGGTGTCCAGGACGTTGATCTTACAGCCCTTGTATTCCAGGGGGGCTACCGCGGCAGAAATGGAGATCTGGCGGCGAATTTCTTCGGGGTCATAATCGCAGACGGTGTTGCCATCGGCGCAGGTACCCATGCGTTTGATTGCACCGGTCATAAACAGCAGGCTCTCAGCCAGGGCAGTCTTCCCGCTGCCGCTGTGACCTACCAAACAGACGTTTCGGATGTTTTGCACAGAATAACTCATAGCGATGTTCTCTCCTTATTTCAGATGGAACAAGAGGTACTCATCTCCCCTTGGCCCATGACGGAGTCGCACACTCCATCGTCATGACCACAGTATACCGCATCTTTAAGGCAATGACAACACAAAATGCAAAAAAAGTAAAAATTTTTTTGTAAGATACAGCAAAAACACCTGCCAGAACGGGTCTGGCAGGCGCTTGCCTGGTTGGAAAACCGAAGATTTTCGGGCCTGATTTACGCAAAACCATGTGTTTCCAGGCTCTTCCGGCATTCTGAGGAACAAAAACGACGGAAACCCTTTTGTCACTTGCATCTGAGCGGATGAATCACCAGGCATCAACTGAGGGGTCTTTCAGCTCCCGCTTGATACCTGCCGTGACCCGATAGACATCCTCTAAGGTCGTGATTTTAGAAATTTCACTCTTCCAATATCCGGCGTAGGGCACGCACTTGAGG
>CAVCXN010000036.1:0-5494 GCA_963606215.1 uncultured Mycoplasmatota bacterium
CTCCTGAAGAGTCCGCTAAGAAGCTGTACGACCTGCTCAAGGACAAGGGCATTATTTAATAGAGGGGAGGACGAAATACAATGTTACAGACTAGCTACGAAGCAAAGACTAAGGACCTGTGGGTCTTTATTGAAACCAAGGACGGCAAGGCCAGAAACGTTGGCCTGGAGCTGCTGAACCCCGGCCGTCGTCTGGCTGGCATCCAGGGCGGTCAGACCGTCGCTCTGGTCATCGGCTACAACTGCGACGAGGCTGTTAAGGAAGCCATCGCTCACGGCGCCGACAAGGTCATGGTCCTGGACAACGAGGTCTATGATCACTACAGCACCGACGCTTACACCGCTGCTATCGTGGAGTGCGTCAAGAACAACTGCCCCACCACCATTCTGATGGGTGCTTCCCCCATGGGTCGTGACCTGGGTCCCCGTGTCGCTGGTCGTCTGAAGACCGGTCTGACCGCTGACTGCACCTCCCTGGACATCGACGAGGCTTCCGGCAAGGTTGCCTGGACCCGTCCTGCTTTCGGTGGTAACCTGATGGCTACCATCCTGTGCCCCTTCACCTTCCCCCAGATCGGTACCTGCCGTCCTGGTGTGAACAAGAAGCTGGAGGCCGATTACTCCCGCACTGCCGAGATCGAGAAGATCGATTATGTCTTCCCCGCTGACCAGATCCGCATCAAGCTGATCGAGACCATCGCTGAGGAAGGCGAGAAGGTCGACCTGGAAGGCGCTGACATCATCGTCTCCGGCGGCCGTGGCCTGGGCGGTCCCGAGGGCTTCGACACCACCATCAAGCCCCTGGCTGACGCTCTGGGCGCTGTCGTTGGTGCTTCCCGTGCCGCTGTTGACGCTGGCTGGATCCCCCACTCCCATCAGGTCGGCCAGACCGGTAAGACCGTCGGCCCCAAGCTGTATGTCGCCTGCGGTATCTCCGGCGCTATCCAGCACCTGGCTGGCATGGGTTCCTCCGACTTCATCGTTGCCATCAACAAGGACGCTGAGGCTCCCATCTTTGACGTGGCTGACCTGGGTGTCATCGGCAACCTGTATGACGTCTGCCCCGCTCTGACCAAGCTGGTTCTGGCAGACAAGGACTAATTTGTTAGCAAAATAAATTAATCATACATGCTCGGACGGTGTTCCCCTCACAAGGGGGAGCACCGCTCCCGGCGGAAAAGAAAGGAAAACACTATGGATTTCAAACTGAATGAAATGGAGCAGGAAATTGTCGATATGCTCCACGACTTCTGCCTGAAGGAAGTCAAGCCCATCGCTGCTGAGCTGGACGAGAAGGAGCAGTTCACCCAGAACGCCCGCGAGAAGCTGGCTGAGATGGGTATGCTCGGCACCTACATCCCCGAGGAGTACGGCGGCGCTGGCCTGTCCTACCTGACCTACATCGCATGCTGCGAGGAGCTGGCTAAGTACTGCGCTTCCACCTCCATCATGTTCTCCGTCCACGGTTCTCTGTGCTCCTGGCCCATCCTGGAGTTCGGCACCGAGGAGCAGAAGCAGAAGTACCTGGTGCCCCTGGCACAGGGCGAGAAGCTGGGCGCTATGGGCCTGACCGAGCCCTCCGCTGGTACCGATGCCAACGGCGTTCGCACCACCGCTGTCCTGAAGGGTGACAAGTACATCCTGAACGGCACCAAGATCTTCATCACCAACGGCTACTATGCTGACACCTATGTTGTCTTCGCTCGTACCAACCCCGACCTGAGCGTTGGTCACAAGGGCCTGTCCGCCTTCATCGTGGAGAAGGGCTTCAAGGGCTTCAGCTTCGGCACCAAGGAGAAGAAGATGGGCATCCGTGCTTCCGCTACCTACGAGCTGGTCTTCGACGACTGCGAGGTCCCCGCAGAGAACCTGCTGGGTAAGGAAGGCGAGGGCTTCAAGATCGCTATGATGCTGCTGGACGGCGGCCGTATCGGTGTTGCTGCTCAGGCTCTGGGTATCGCTCAGGGCGCTATCGACGAGTGCATCCCCTACCTGAAGGAGCGTAAGCAGTTCGGCAAGCCTCTGTCCGCTTTCCAGAACACTCAGTTCGAGCTGGCTGACATGCAGACCAAGGTTGACGCTGCTCGTCTGCTGATCTATCGCGCTGCTATGGCTAAGCAGAACCACGAGCCCTACAGCCACCTGGCTGCTATGGGTAAGATGTTCGCTGCTGAGGTGGCTTCCGACGTGACCCGTCGTGTGGTTCAGCTGGTCGGCGGCTGCGGCTATACCCGTGAGTATCCCTTCGAGAGAATGATGCGTGACGCTAAGATCACCGAGATCTACGAGGGTACCACCGAAGTTCAGAAGATGGTCGTTTCCGGCTGGATGCTGAAGAAGTAATCAAATTACTTGATTTGATCGCTCTGAGAGGGCAGTGGTTCGCCACTGCCCTCTTTTTCGTAAACTTTGCCATTGCAAAAGGAGAAGTGTTTTCATGCACATTGATCCTATCTTATATACGGGACGGCCTGCTGATCCCGCCGGGCGCCTGGATCGGGAGCTGGCCTGCTATGACCTCCTGGACCAGCTGGGGATTTCTTATACCCGGGCCGACCACGACGCGGCCGACACCATCGCCGACTGCCACGCCATCGAGGGCCTGCTGGGGGCGGCGATCTGTAAAAACCTCGTCCTCTGCAACCGCCAGAAGACGGACTTCTATCTGCTGCTCATGGAGGGGGACAAGCCCTTCCGCACCAAAGACCTGTCCAAGCAGATCGGCTCCTCCCGGTTGTCCTTTGCGGCCCCGGAGGATATGGAGCGCTACCTGGGCGTGACGCCCGGCTCGGCTACCATTCTGTCTTTGATGAACGACAAAGAGCACCGGGTAAAGCTCATCCTGGACAAGTCCATTGCAGAGGCGGAGCGTTTTGGCTGTCACCCCTGCATCAATACCTCGACGCTGAACCTCTCCATGCCGGAGATGCGGGCCAAGTTTTTGCCCCATCTGGGCATCGAGCCAATTCTTGTAGACCTGCCCGATGTGCGGGAAACCGATGCCTGATCTGACAGGCGGACCCATGCCGCCGCGTGTTATTTGGGAACAATAACGGCTGCGGCGCTATGGGTCTGCCTGCCATCTTTTTACCCTGGGGAAGTTTTCCACAGGGCTGTGGAAAGGAGAGTCGTATATGGTACGCATCTCAAACCTGATCCTGCCCCCCGATGGGGATGAAACGCTCTTAAAGAAACGGGCGGCCAAAGCCTTAGGGCTTTCCGTGGGGAAAATCCACCGCTGTGTTCCCGTGCGCCAGTCCATCGACGCCCGGAAGAAAGAAAATGTCCACTATGTGATGACGGTGGATGTGGCCATCTCCAACGAGGAACAGGTGGTGGCCAAGGCCAAGAGCAAGCAGGTCTCCCTGCGCCCGGAGCCGAAGCCCTATGTGTTTCCTGCCGTGACCCGAACCTCTCCTTTACAGCCTGTGGTCGTGGGCAGCGGCCCGGCGGGACTGCTGGCGGCGCTGTCTCTGGCGAAGGCCGGCCTGCGGCCCATTTTGTTGGAGCGGGGCCAGGCCCTGGAACAGCGGGTCAAGGATGTAGAAGCCTTTTGGCAGGGCGGTGATTTGGACCCAGAGTCCAACGTCCAGTTCGGCGAGGGCGGCGCCGGTACCTTTTCCGACGGAAAACTCACCACCGGCACTCATGACCCCCGCCTGACTCACGTCATGGAGACATTCGTCGCCGCCGGAGCACCGGAAGATATCCTTTGGCAGCACAAACCCCATGTGGGGACAGACCTGCTTCGCCAAGTGGTCATGAATCTGCGGAAAGAAATTCAAACGCTGGGCGGGAAAGTGCGCTTCGGCCACCGGCTCAGCGGCCTGACCCTGGCCGGAAAACAGCTTACGGAAATTCAAGTAGACCAGGGCAATATGACCTATACCATGCCCTGTGATGCCCTGATTTTAGCCCCCGGCCACTCGGCCCGAGATACCTTTCGGATGCTTCAGCAGGCCGGGGTCGCCATGGAGCAGAAGCCCTTTGCCATCGGGGTTCGCATTGAGCATGAGCAGGCGCGCATCAGCCGCGCCCAGTTCGGGGAAAGCTGGGAGAAGCTGCCCCCGGCAGACTATAAATTGGTTTGCCATCTGCCCAATGGCCGTTCGGCCTATACCTTCTGTGTCTGCCCCGGTGGGCAGATCGTGGCGGCGGCCTCCCAGCCCGGCGGCGTGGTCACGAACGGCATGAGCAACCGGGCGCGGGACGGAGAATTTATCAACGGCGGCTTTTTGGTGGGTGTCGGCCCCGGAGATTTCGGCAGTAATGATCCCCTGGCAGGCGTGGCGTTTCAAGAACTGTGGGAAGCCAAAGCCTACGCCTTTGGCCGTCCCGGGTACGAAGCTCCCGCCCAGCGGGTGGGGGACCTGCTGCGGGGGGTGCCTACGCCCAACGGCCTGACCCGCCGCAGCACCTATCAGCCGGACGTGATTTTCGGGGACCTGCGGGAGACGCTGCCGAACTATGTGACAGATACCCTGGCGCAAGCGCTGCCCGCCCTGGACAAAAAGCTCCACGGTTTTGCGGCGCCGGATGCGCTTTTGGTGGGCGTGGAGACGCGCTCTTCCTCTCCGGTCCGCATCCTGCGGGGGAAGGACTTCCAGTCGGACCTGCGGGGTCTCTATCCCTGTGGGGAAGGGGCCGGATATGCCGGCGGCATCGTCTCGGCGGCGGTGGACGGTGTGCGCGTGGCAGAAGCCGTGGCGCATCCGCCGATTTGGACGGAATGAAACTTTTTTCCCCAGAAGGTTGCAATCTCAGCTTGGAACAGTGTATAATATAAAATTGACTGATTACCGACAGAAAACCCGTGATTAAAGGAGTGAACACCATGGCGGAAGAGACCATGAGCACCAATTTCATTCACAGCATCATTGAAGAAGAATTAAAGCCTGGCGGACGCTGCGAGGGGAAAAAGGTCCACACCCGGTTCCCCCCGGAGCCCAACGGCTATCTCCATATCGGCCACTGCAAGGCACTGACCATCGACTTCGGCACCGCAGAAAAATTCGGCGGCATCTGCAACCTCCGCATGGACGACACCAACCCGGCCAAGGAGGACACGGAATATGTGGACGCCATCCAGCAGGACATCCACTGGCTGGGCTTTGACTGGGGCGACCGCTTTTTCTATGGCTCGGACTACTTTGAACAGACTTACGAGCTGGCCGTGGACCTCATCCAGCAGGGCCTGGCCTACGTCTGCGAGCTGACTCCCGACCAGTTCAAAGCCTATCGCGGCGACACGACGACTCCGGCCCAAAGCCCCTGGCGGGACCGCCCCATCGAGGAGAGCTTAGACCTGTTCCAGCGCATGAAGAACGGCGAGTTCCCCGAGGGCAAGTACACCCTGCGCGCCAAGATTGACCTGGCCTCCGGCAACTTCAACATGCGTGACCCGGTCCTGTACCGCATCCGCTACATCGAGCACCACCGCCAGGGCACGAAGTGGTGCATCTTCCCCATGTATGACTTTGCCCACCCCATCCAGG
>CAVCXN010000037.1:0-2229 GCA_963606215.1 uncultured Mycoplasmatota bacterium
GGTCGGGTGCATCGGCCTGATCAAAGGAATTGACAACTTCAACCCTGAAATGGATGTATACCCTAGCACATACCTGGTTCCTATGATACTAGGCGAAGTCAGGCGTTATCTAAGAGATAGTGGCTCCGTCCGCGTCTCTCGCTCCATGCGGGACACCGCCTACAAAGTTCTCCAGGCCAAAGAGAAATTCATCTCCGAACACCAGCGGGAACCCAGTGTGGAAGAAATTGCAAAAATCCTGGAAATCAAACGGGAGGACGTAGTCTTTGCCCTGGACGCCATTGTGGACCCCGTCTCCCTCTACGAGCCCATCTACTCCGACGGCGGTGACACTATCTGTGTGATGGACCAAGTTCGGGACCAAAAAAACACCGACGAGAACTGGCTCGAACAGATCGCCCTGAAAGAGGCCATGGACCGCCTCAGCGACCGGGAAAAAAAGATTTTACGCCTGCGTTTCTTCGAGGGTAAAACCCAGATGGAAGTCTCCTCTCACATCGGTATTTCGCAGGCGCAGATTTCCCGCCTGGAGAAAAACGCCATCCAGAAAATCAAAAAAGAGTTATGAGAACGAGCGGCCTTCGCAAAAAAGGTCGCTCGTTCGCTCACGCAGTTTGTTTCTCTTCTTTTTTCCGCTCTGGCAACTGCGCCAAAATAATGGCCACGAACATGAGCACACAACCCATGATCTCCCGCCCGGACATGCTCTGGTGCAGGAACAGCCACCCGGCCAGCACGGACATGACGGACTCCAGGCTCAAAATGAGGCTGGCGATGGTGGGGTTGACCCCCTTCTGCCCGACGATCTGGAGCGTATAGCCCACACCGGAGGACATAATCCCGGCGTACAGGATGGGCGCCCAGGCCTGGAACACGTCGCCGACCGTCGGCACGCCCTCCACGCCCAGCATACACACCAGAGAGAAAACACCCGCCACGAAGAACTGGATGCAGGACATCTGCACCCCGTCCACTTTGGGGCTGAAATGGTCAATGATCAGGATGTGGCCGGAGAAAGCCAGGGCACACAGCAACACCAGCAGGTCGCCCTTCTGGAGCTGCAACGAGCCGCTCATGCACAGCAGGTACAGGCCAAAAATGGCGATGACCACGCTGACCCAGAGCTTCACGCCCACTTTTTTGTGGAAAAACAGTCCCAGGATGGGGACAATGACGATGTACATGGCGGTGATGAAGCCCGCCTTGCCCACGGTGGTGTACTGCATCCCCACCTGCTGCAAGCAGGAGGCCACGCCCAGGGCAAGGCCGCAGCACAGGCCGCCGATGAGCAGTGTCTTGCGGTTGGCCCGCTCTTCGGCTCTCCGTTCCTCACTTTTGAAGCGGCCGAAAAACAGGATGACAGGAATCAGCGCCACGCCGCCCACGAAGGACCGGCTGGCATTGAAGGCGAAGGGGCCGAGATGGTCCATGCCCACGGCCTGGGCCACGAAGCCGGTGCCCCAGATGATGGAGGTCAGGAGCAGCAGGCCGAGATTTTTTGCGGGAAAATGATTCATAGGGTTCGATTCTCTCTCTTGAAATAAATTTCTCTCTGATTTTTCTCTTATTTTTTGGCGATAATCTCGTCTTGAGACTTATAAATATGGTAGGGCGGGATGGTCCCCCGGACGCTGGAGGTGGGATAGACGTTGCTGTGAGGCCCAATGACCGTGCCGGGATTCAGCACACTGTTACAGCCCACCTCGACGTAGCTGCCCAGAATCGCGCCGACTTTTTTCCGCTGGGTGGGCATCTGCTCCTCCCCTTCCCGGATGACAACGAGTGTCTTGTCGCTCTTGACATTGGAGGTGATGGACCCGGCACCCATATGGGCGTGGCTACCCAGGATCGAGTCGCCGACATAATTATAGTGGGGGGTCTGAACATAGTCAAAGAGGACCACGTTTTTCAACTCCACGGAGTTGCCCACCACAGCCTTCTTGCCGACGATAGCGCTGCCGCGGATGAACGCGCAGTGCCGAATCTCCGCCTCATGGTCGATGATGCAGGGCCCGCCGACGTAGGCCGTGGGGAACACTTTGGCGTCTTTTGCAATCCAGACATCCTCGCTGGGGTGGTCATACTCATCCAGGGACAGGGTTGCGCCCAGGGTCTTGATGTAGTCGCTCAGCTCACCCAGAACCTCCCAGGCGTAGGTCTTGCCCTCAAACAGAGGCGCCGCGATGGTATCATTTAGGTCGAACAGGTCTTTAATGGTCAGCATAGCTC
>CAVCXN010000038.1:0-5978 GCA_963606215.1 uncultured Mycoplasmatota bacterium
CCCCTATACCGTGCTCATCGACTATGCCCACACGCCGGACGCTCTGGAGCAGGTATTGGCTGACGCCCGACGGGTGACGCAGGGGCGGCTCCTCTGTCTCTTCGGCTGCGGCGGGGACCGGGACAAGACGAAGCGGCCGGTGATGGGGGAGATCGCGGCGAGTCTCTCTGACCTTGTGATCCTCACCTCGGATAATCCCCGGACGGAGGACCCGGAGGAGATTCTCGACCAGGTGGCGGCGGGCTTTCCCAGAGGCTTTGCCGACTACCGCCGGGAACCCGACCGGCGGGCGGCCATCGCCCTGGCCCTCTCCCTGGGCCGGGCGGGGGATGTGATTCTGCTGGCAGGGAAGGGGCACGAGACCTACCAGGAGATCGGAAAAAACCGTCTGCCCCTGGACGAAAGAGAAGAAATCGCTTCCTTTTTTCAGGAAAGTAAGGTATAATACAGATTTGGCGTGTCCGGGGCCGTTTTCATGGCCCCGGCCTGCGCCGTTTTTCCCAAGAGAAGCAAGAGAAAAAACGCGGAGGTGTAAGAGAATGGATCCCATTCTGCTGAAAATCCTGGTCGCGGCGGTGGTGGCCTTTGTCATCAGTGCAGTGATCGGCAAGTTCCTGGTGCCCGCCCTGCGCCGGTGGAAGGCCGGCCAATCCATCAAGGAGGACGGTCCCACCTGGCACATGTCCAAGCAGGGGACCCCCACCATGGGCGGCCTGATGTTTATTTTGGCAACCATCATCATGGTGCTGGTACTAAACGGCCCGGCCATTTTGTCCGGGGACTGGACGAGCGTTATCGTCCTGGTCTTTGCCCTGGTCTTCGGGGCCATCGGTTTTTTGGACGACTACGCCAAGATCAAAAAGAAAGAGAACACGGGCCTGACCGCCGGGCAGAAATTCCTGCTCCAGCTGGCGGCGGCCATCCTGTTCATCGTCCTGCTGCGGAAATGCGGCATCCTGTCCCCCAACCTCTATGTGCCCTTCTTCGGGGTGGAGCTGCATCTGCCCTGGGTGGTGTACCTCATCTTTGCGGTGCTGGTCATCACCGGCACGGTGAACGCCGTGAATATTACCGACGGGTTGGACGGGCTGTCCAGCTCTGTGACTCTGCCGGTGTGTGCCTTCTTCGCCGCTGCCTTTGCCTGGGCCTGGGTGAAGTGGCAGCAGCCCGGCAGCGCAGGCATGGCCGTGTTTGCCGCGGCCCTGTTCGGGGGCTTGGTCGGCTTCCTGCTGTATAACCACTATCCGGCCAAGGTCTTCATGGGCGATACCGGCTCCCTCTTCCTGGGCGGCGCGGTGTGCGGCATGGCCTTTGGGCTGGATATGCCGCTCATCCTGATTTTGGTGGGCATCATTTACATCATTGAGACAATGTCGGACATCATCCAGGTGACCTACTTTAAGGCCACCCACGGCAAGCGCATCTTCCGCATGGCTCCCCTCCACCACCACCTGGAGATGGGGGGCTGGAACGAGAAAAAGGTGGTATTCGTCTTCGCCAGCATCTCGCTGGTGTTCTGCATCCTGGCCTTCTTCGGGGTCATGGGGCGCTTCCCCGCTCTGTGAGTGTTTGAGGGCCTGACGGGAGGGAACTCTTCGTGCCAAACTTGATTTCCAAAGCCAGAGAGCGCGCCAGAGCAGCGGCGCAGCCAAAGCCCAAGAGCCGGCAGGTTCGCGGGCAGGTGGACACGCCTTTTCTGCTGCTGACCGTTCTGCTGGTCGTGGTGGGCCTGATCATGCTGCTGTCGGCTTCGTATCCCACGGCATACTATGACATCAAACACGTCACCGGCGGCGATGCCTTCTATTACTTCAAGCGGCAGGCGCTCTTTGCTCTGCTGGGCCTTGCGGTGATGTATCTCGTCTCCAAGGTCAACTACCAGGGCTTGCGCGGCCTGGCTGTGCTGGTGCTGTGTCTGGCCTGCGTGTGTATGCTGGCGGTCAAGATCCCCGGCCTGGGCGTGACGGCCAACGGCGCGACCCGGTGGCTGAAATACCCCATCCAGTGGCAGCCGTCCGAGCTGGGTAAGTTCGGCTTGATCCTGTATTTTGCCGGGCGCCTGTCCCAGCGGGAGCAACGAACGCCCATTAGCTTCCGGCGGAACCACGCCTTGGGGCGGTTTGGCAACTTCCTGGAGCGCATCGGCTTTTTTGAACTGATTCCCTATGCCTTTGTCATCGGCATCATGGTGGGCATTCTGGCCATCCAGCACCACATGTCGGCCACCATCCAGATGGTGGTCATCGCCGCCGCCGTGCTGTTTGCGGGCGGCATCTCTGTGTGGTGGTTCATCGTGGGCGGTGCGGGCGTCGGCGCGGCGCTGGTCGCCATCATCAAGGGAACGGATTACATGACTTCCCGGATCGCTCTGTGGAAAGACCCCTGGCAAGACAGACTGGGCAAGGGTATGCAGGCCATTCAGTCCATGCTGGCCATTGGCTCCGGCGGTGTGTTTGGCCTGGGGCTGGGCAACGGGCGGCAGAAATTCCTGTACCTGCCTGAGCCGCAGAACGACTTTATTTTTGCCGTGGTCTGCGAGGAACTGGGACTCGTCGGGGCCTGTCTGGTGCTGTTGCTGTTTGCCCTGCTCATCATCCGGGGCTATTGGCTGGCGCTGAACGCCAGAGATAAGTTTGGCTCCCTGGTCATCGTAGGCATCACGACGCTGTTTGCCTTCCAGGTCTTCGCCAACGTCGCCGTGGTGACGAACCTCTTCCCGGTGACGGGCATTTCGCTGCCGTTCTTCAGCTATGGCGGCTCGGCCCTCATCATTCAGCTGGCGGAAATGGGCCTGATCTTAAGTATCAGCCGACAAAATCCTGCGTCGTAGCGCGGGCGGAAAGGATGGAGACAACATGAAGATCTTGTTTACCTGCGGCGGGACTGCGGGGCACATCAACCCGGCCGTGGCCCTGGCCCGGCTGTTCCAGGAGCGCAGCGGCGCGGAGGTCCTCTTCGTGGGGGCCAAGGGCGGCATGGAGGAGCGGCTGGTGCCAAAGGAGGGCTTTTCTCTGGAAACGGTGACGATCAGCTCCTTCTGGCGCAGCGTCAGCCCCGCCTCCATCAAGCACAACCTGACCACGGTGCACAACCTCTCTCTCTCTCGGAAAGAGGCCAGTCGCATTCTAGACGATTTCCAGCCTGATCTGGTCGTCGGCACCGGCGGCTATGCTTCCTACCCCGTGGTCCACGAGGCCGCCAAGCGAGGCATCCCCACGGCGGTGCATGAGTCCAACGCCGTGCCCGGCCTGACCACGAAGCGGCTGGCGAAGGTGGCGGACCGGGTCATGGTAGGCTACGAAGCCTCCCGCTCCCATTACCAGCACCCGGAGCGGGTGGTCGTGACGGGCACCCCGGTCCGGGGCGACTTTTTCCGGTATGACCGCCAGCAGGCGCGGGAGGCCCTGGGCATTACGGACGACCGTCCTCTGGTGCTGTCCTACTGGGGCAGCCTGGGGGCCGAGGGGATGAACCAGTACATGACGGACTATCTGCGCATGGCCGCGGCTGACGGCGCGCCCTTCCACCACATCCACGGCGCAGGCCGGGATTTTGCCAAGATGACGAAGGCGCTGGAAGGGGAGAAGCTGCCCGAAGAGCTGGAAATCCGGGAGTATATCTATGACATGCCCACGGTGATGCGGGCGGCGGACCTGGTGCTGTGCCGGGGCGGAGCCTCCACCCTGTCGGAGCTGACGGCCATCGGCAAGCCTGCCATCATCGTTCCGTCCCCCTATGTCACCAACAATCACCAGGAGAAGAACGCCAATGTGCTGGCCCAGGGCGGCGGCGCGGTGGTGCTTCTGGAGCCGGTGTGCAGCGGAGAACTGCTCTATAAGACCACGAAGGAGCTGTTGGCCGACGCGCCCCGCCGGGAGCGCATGGCCCGGGCCATGGCCGGGATGGGCATCCCCGACGCAGCCGAGAAAATTTACGAGACATTGGCGGAGCTGGCGAAGGGAAAATAACACGCCCTTCGCCCCCGTGGACCTGTCCCTCTGCCTCCAGCCGCACACTTCCCCCGCCCCCGCATAGGATGGGCTGAACATCCAACACCGGGAACGGGGGAGAAAGTATGACGGAGTATTTCGTGGTGACGGGAGGCCACCCCCTGGCGGGGGAGGTACGGGTCCATGGGGCCAAAAACAGCGCCCTGCCCATCCTGGCGGCCACCCTGCTGGCCCGGGGGGAGAGCGTGGTACATAACTGCCCGGATCTGACCGACATTCAGACGGCTTTGGACATCTTAGCCTGTCTGGGCTGCCGGGTCCATCGGGCGGGGGAGACAGTGACCGTGGACGCCTCGGGCGTGCAAGGCACGGCCATCCCCCACGGGCTAATGGGGAAGATGCGGGCTTCCGTCCTGTTTTTGGGGGCGCTGCTGGCCCGGCAGGGAGCGGCCTCCGCCTGCTGGCCGGGGGGCTGTGCCCTGGGCCGTCGGCCCATCGACCTGCACATCCGAGCGTTCCAAGCCCTGGGCGCGCAGGTGGAGACGCTGGGGGAGGCCCTGCATCTCACAGCCCGGAAGCTGGCCGGGCGGCGCTTGTCGCTGCCCTTTCCCAGTGTGGGGGCCACAGAGAACGCGATGCTGACCGCCTGCGGTGCATCGGGCCTGACCCGCATCTGCAACGCCGCCCAGGAGCCGGAGATCGTCGATCTCCAAGGCTTCCTGCAAGCCTTAGGCGCGCAGGTATCCGGGGCGGGGACGGAGGAAATCCGTGTTTCCGGCGGCCTGCCCCTGCACCCCGGCGTTTACCGGGTGATGCCGGATCGGATCGTGACGGCGACCTATCTCTGCGCCGTGGCCTCGGCGGGCGGGCAGGGGAGGCTGCTGGGGGCCAAAGGGGACCATGTGGAGCCGGTGACGGCGGCGCTGTCTGCTGCCGGGTGCCAGGTTCAGAGTGTCCCAGAGGGCCTTTTGATCCGTCGAGATGGGCCGCTGCGGGGCGTGGGCGCCTTGCAGACGGGGCCGTATCCCGCCTTTCCCACGGACGCTCAGCCGCTCCTGGTGGCGGCGCTGGCCGGAGGGACGGGGAAGACGGCCATCACGGAGACGATTTTTGACCACCGCTTCCGCTATGCCCAGGGCCTGACGGCACTGGGGGCACAGGTGCGGGTGGAGGGGGATACTTTGTATCTCACCGGCCACCCTCTCCACGGCGCAGTGGTGGAGGCCCCCGACCTGCGGGGCGGGGCGGCCCTGACCCTGGCGGCATTGGCTGCGGAAGGGGAGAGCCGCATCACCGGCGTGGACCACATCGACCGGGGCTACGAGGCCCTGGAGGACGGCCTGGCCGCGCTGGGGGCAGACATCCGGCGGGAACGGAACGCCGAAGGACCCAAACATTTTCCCAGTCTTTGACGATCTGAGGGGTACTGCAAGATGGCAAAGAAGACAAAAGAAAAGACCCAAAAACAAAAACCGCAAACACCGCAGCGGCCGCAGAAGGAGCCGAAGCAGAAGAAGTCCAAAAAAGATGCCCGGTACCACAAGCGCCGGGGGGGACTGCTCTTCGCGATGCTGACGGTGGTGCTCATCGCGGCCTCTGTTGTGGGGGCCTGCACGGTCTTTTTCCAGGTGGAAACGGTGACGGTGCAGGGCAACGAGCGCTACAGTGAGCAGCAGATTCTGGATGTCGCTTCCGTGGAGATGGGGGCCAACATGATCCTCACGCCCTCGGAGCAGATCGCCCAGCGGTTGTATGACGGCTTGCCGTACATCCACGAGGTGAAGGTCCAAAAGCGCTTTCCTACCACGATCCGGCTGGAAATTACAGAATGCCAGCCGGCGGCGGTCATCACCGGAGCGGCTTCTGCCTGGCTGGTGGATGCCAACGGAAAGATTTTAGAAGCGGCGGACGACACGATGAAGCAGGAGTACCCCAACGTGACGGGGCTGGAGCTGCTGGAACCCCAGCAGGGGACCCAGGCGGCCACCACCGACGAGAACCAGGGGAAGCTCAAGGGCCTCATCGCCC
>CAVCXN010000039.1:0-2290 GCA_963606215.1 uncultured Mycoplasmatota bacterium
CACCAGCAGGACCAGATGAGACATGCTGGAGAACGGCACCGTCGAGATGATGGACAAAATGCCGCTCTTGGCCATGGCGTTTACGATGAGGGTATAGATGCTCCACTGGGCAAAGAAGGCGATGATGCCGCCCGCCAGACCCAGGATGACGCCCTCCACCAGGAAGGGCCACCGGACAAACCAGTTGGTCGCGCCGCACATCTTCATGATGGCGATCTCATCCCGCCGGGTGAAGGTACTGAGCTTGATGGTGTTGGCGATGATGGAGATGGAGATGACCACCAGCATCACAATCAGGATAATGGCCACGGCGCTGGCGACGTTTCGTAGCATCACAAAGCCGTCGGCGATCTCCAGCGACGCCTGCACCCGGGCAATGCCGCTCACGGCTTTCACCTGGTCTACGGTGTCAGACATGAGCTGGATGTCATCGACGTGGATGACGAAACGGTCCCGCAGGGTCGAGGGGCTGGCCTCGTCAAAGACGTAGCTTTTGTCCGCGTGCTGGGCCTTAAAATCTTCCCAAGCCTGCTCCTTGGTCACAAAGGTTGCGCTGGCGACGTTGGGGATCTCTTCGATCTGACTTTGCAGGGCCTCGCCCTGTTCTCTCGTCAGGCTGTCGTCGATGTAGGCCAGAAATTCGTTGTCCTTTTCCAAATCGCCCAAGACGTGGTTGGTGTTCACGGCGATGAGGGAGAAGGACCCCATGATCAGCAGACAGGCCACCGTCATGCACACGGCGGCGAAGGACATCAGCCCATGGGTAAAGATACTCCGGAAGCCCTCCCGGATATGATACCATATCTGTCTATCTCCCATTGCCGTAATACCCCCCTGCCGCGTCGCTGATGATGCGGCCGCTCTCGATGGCCACCACGCGCTTGCCGAAGCGGTTGACCAGCTCCCGCTCGTGCGTGACCACCAGGATGGTGGTGCCCATGTCGTTGATCTTTTCCAGCAGCGACATGATTTCCAAAGACCGGGCCGGGTCCAGGTTGCCCGTCGGCTCGTCGGCGATGATGACGCTGGGGTTGTTTGCCAAGGCCCGGGCAATGGCCACCCGCTGCTGCTCGCCGCCGGAGAGCTGGGTGGGCAGCTGGCGGCTCTTGCCGGTCAGACCGACCAGGCCCAGGATGTACGGGATGCGGCGGCGGATCTCGCTCGTGGTGGCGCCCACGGCGCGCATGGCCACCTCAATGTTTTCAAAGACGGTCTTCTTCTCGATCAGCCGGAAATCCTGGAAGACCACGCCAATGGTCCGGCGAAGAAGCGGGATCTGCTTTTCGCTGATGTCATTAAGGTTGTATCCGTTCACCATGAGCTTCCCCTTGGTCGGGGCGATCTCCGCTGTGATGAGCTTGATGATGGTGGACTTGCCGGAACCGGACGGACCGACCAGGAAGACGAAGTCCCCGTCGTCGATCTGCATGCTGACCCCTTTCAGGGCCTTGGTCCCGTTGGGATACTCCTTATGAATGTCTCTCAGACGAATCAAAGTAACACTCCTTTGTTATGGTTGCTGTATTTGGTTGTCGCGCTCAGTTTTCGATGCCCCGGCTGACCAGATACTTCTTCACCATCAGCGCCACCTTGAAGGTGATGGCATCGTCGAACTCCCGCAGGTCCAGGCCGGTGAGCTTCTTGATCTTCTCCAGACGATAGACCAGGGTGTTCCGGTGGACAAAGAGCTTTCTTGCCGTCTCGGACACGTTCAGGTTGTTCTCAAAGAACTTGTTGATGGTAAAGAGCGTCTCCTGGTCCAGCGCGTCGATGGGGTTCTTCTTAAAGACCTCCTGCAAGAACATGTCGCACATGACGGTGGGCAGCTGATAGATCAGGCGGCCGATGCCCAGGTTCTCATAGGTGATGATGGTCTTCTCGGTGTCAAAGACCTTGCCGACATCAATGGCCACGCCCGCCTCTTTGTAGGCCCGGGCCAGGTCGCGGATGTGGCTGACCACGGTGCCGATGCCGATGGTGGTCTTGAGCTTCAGGTTCTGGGCCAGGGCATCCTCGATGCTCTTGGCGATGCGGTAAATTTCCTTGCCGTCTCCCCCGTCGGTCAGGGTCTTGATGACGGCGATATCCGTCTCGTTGATGGAGATGACAAAGTCATCGGGGTTGTCGGAGAAGAGACTTTGCACCACGTCCACCGCCGCGATCTCGGCCGACCCCACCTGGCGCACCAGGAACACAGCGCGCTGGGCCTCGGAAGCAAAGTGCAGCTCCTTGGCGCGGACGTAGATATCGCCCAGCAGGATGTTGTCGGAGATGATGCTCTTGACAAAGG
>CAVCXN010000039.1:2300-3961 GCA_963606215.1 uncultured Mycoplasmatota bacterium
GCGGTTTTGTCATGCTTCTCCTCGTAATAGGCTTTGGCGCTGTTCAGGGCGACCGTAACCATGGAGCAGATGAGCTTGGCCTGCTCGTCGCTGCCCTGGACGAAGGCTGCGTAGTCAAAGTGAGAGCCGCGGCTGACCAGGGGCTTAAAGGTCTTGTCCCCATAGATGACCACAGCCGACTCATTGACATTCAAGGCGGAAGCGGCGCCCTCCCATTTTTCGCCGATCCAGGTCAGCTGATTACAGGACACCACAGTACCCTGGTCGTCAATGACGCCGATGACCCGGTCCGTACACTCCTTCATCTGGAGCACAATGCTTTGAAAAACTCTGCTGGACATATTCCATTTCCTCCTCTAAGTTTCTGCCGAAAACGGGGATCGAGTGACTTTCGACGCCCGAAAATTCAAAATTCCCATCAATGCATCGTAGAACAACCTATATTATAACGGGTTCCCCGAGCGATTTCAATAGGTTTTTATAGAATATTTGTGGAAAATGCCGAACATCTGTCCTTCAGCGCCCCAGTCCTGCCAGCTCTTCCGGCGTCAAAAGCCGCCAGGCTCCGGCGGGCAGACTGGGGTCCAGCTTGAGCTTTCCCATCCCCAGCCGCTTGAGATAGACCACCGGCTTGCCCCGGGAGGCCAGCATCCGCTTGACCTGGTGGTACTTCCCCTCCCGCAGCGTGACCAGAGCCTCCTGTTCAGAAATCAAATCCAAGCCAGCAGGCAGGCATTCCGTCCCGTCGCCCAGGGTGATGCCCTGCTGAAACGCCACAACATCTTCCGCGTTCAATACGCCGTCTACTTTTGTATAGTAAACCTTGTCCACATGCCGCCCCGGGGCCAATAATTCGTGGGCCAGCGGGCCGTCGTTGGTCAGGAGCAGCAGCCCCTCCGTGTCCTTGTCCAGCCGCCCCACCGGAAACAGATCTTTCCGCCGCAGGTCCTTCGGGAGCAGGTCGAGCACCGTCTTCTCCTTCGCGTCCTGGGTGGCCGAGATGACCCCCGCCGGTTTGTGCAGCATGAGATAGACGTATTTCTCGGTAAAAATCGGCTTGCCGTCTACCGTCACCAAGGTCCCCTCTTCCACTTTATCCTCCGGGCCTTTGGGAAGCCGGTCTTCCACCCGCACCCGGCCCGCCTTGATGAGGGCCTTGGCCTCTTTGCGGGACCACTTGCCCGTGGCGGCCAGCAGCTTGTCCAATCGTTCCATGTGTTCCACCCTCCTGTTCACAACTTCGTCGGATCACTTTCCGTATTCTAGCATACTTTTGTCCCCGCGAACATAGGCTGAGACGAAGAATTCCACCGGACCACTCTGCGTCCGGCTTCTGAGAGAGAGGAGCTGCCCCCATGATCATCATCACCAAGAAACTCCATCCCCGCCGCCTGGCCGCCGGCTGTCTGCTGGGGGCCTGCGCCGTGATCCTGTTGGGGGCGGCGTTCGGGCTGGTGCAGAAGGTCCCGTCCACCCCCGTCTCCACCGTAGCCTCTGCCGACGGCAGTGACATCCGCACCAACGCAGACCGCATCGTTTACTTAGAGTCCCTGGGCTGGCTCACCGCCGCCCAGCCTGCGGCGGAGGAATCCCTGACCCTGCCGGACGAATTCGGTGACGCCTACCAGGACTACCTCACCCTCCAGCACAGCCAGGGCTTC
>CAVCXN010000039.1:3971-4807 GCA_963606215.1 uncultured Mycoplasmatota bacterium
GGGGAGACCATCAAGCGCTACACCTACCAGGTCAAAAATTATCCCGGCCTGCAAGAAAACATCTGGGCCTGCCTCCTGGTCTGCAAGCGCCAGATCATCGGCGGAGAAATCTTCTGCAACCAAGGCGATGGCTTCACCCAGAGCTTGGAGTTTCCGATGAAAGCCAGCGAATAACGCACAAAAACCGCCCGACCGGGCGGTTTTTGCATAAAATTACAGGAAAAACGTTAGGATTTTTTGACAGCGACCTCCATCTGCGGATACGGAATGGAGATACGCTCGGCATCAAACGCCTCCTTGATCTGCTCCAGCAGATCGTGATACACCGTCCAGTAATCGGCGTTGGCGCACCAGACCCGGACCGCATATTCCAGCGCACTGTCCCCGTAGTTCAGCAATCGGATGAACGGCGCGGGATCGCTGAGGGTCAGCTCATGGCGCTCCACCACTCCGGCGATGGTTCGCTTGACCTGCTCCACCGGCGCGTCGTAAGAGGCCGTCACCACAAGGTCCACCCGGCGCAGGTCCTCCGCGCTGTAGTTCGTGACCTCCGCATCCACGACCGCGTTGTTGGGCATGAGGATGATGCGGTTATCCAGCGTCGCCAGCTTGGTGTAGACCATGCCAATCTCCCGGATGGTCCCGCCGGTGGAGCCGATCTCCACATAATCCCCCACCTTGAAGGGATGGGTGCTGAGGATGGTAAAGCCCCCGGCCAAATTCGCCAAGCTATCCTTTACAGAGAGTGAGATGGCCAGGCCGAAGATACTTACCAGCGCCAGCAGAGACGAGGCGTTGATGCCCAGGGATTCCGCCACGATCATCAGCGTGATAAA
>CAVCXN010000039.1:4817-5287 GCA_963606215.1 uncultured Mycoplasmatota bacterium
AAAGGTATGCAGGCTCTTTTCGATCTGCTTGAACCGGTCCAGGCCCCGGTCCAAAATTTTCAGCACGATGGCCTTTACCACCAGGCAAATCACCAGCAGAATGAGGGCAAAGCAGATGGTCTTCAAGGCCCCTTCCCAGCCATTTTTCATTAAGGTGTGGACACCGGCCTCCACACTGCTTTCGATTTGCCCGGCGTCAATGGTCGTATCCATAGACTAGGATGACCCCTTTCTCAACAAATTTCGCGGGTTTTGTGGAAAAAAAGAAGGGCAAAGCCAAGGCTTTGCCCTTCTGAGAGAGGTTAGAGATTAGCCCTCGATCTCGGTGACAACACCGGAACCGACGGTACGGCCGCCCTCGCGGATAGCGAAGCGCAGGCCCTTCTCGATAGCGATGGGGGTGATCAGCTCAACGTTCATGTCGACGTTATCGCCGGGCATGCACATCTCGGTGCCCTCGGGCAGAGTGA
>CAVCXN010000040.1:0-2981 GCA_963606215.1 uncultured Mycoplasmatota bacterium
GCCGAGATGGGCGGTCAGGTGGCGGATCATGGCGTCATCACTGCCGAGGGCATGACCTATCTCGTCACCGATGTGCAGAAGAACAAGGGCGGCAAGTTCATGCATTACGGCAAGCTTACCCAGGGCAGCCTCAAAGTCGGCGACGTGGTGACGGCCACCATCGACGCCGACCGCCGCAAGGCCATCATGCGTGCCCACACCGCCACTCACCTGCTGGATAAGGCCCTCCGCACCGTGCTGGGCGACCACGTCCACCAGGCCGGTTCTCTGGTGGAGCCGGACCGCCTGCGCTTCGACTTCACCCACTTCTCCGCCCTGACCGCTGAGGAACTGGCCAAGGTCAGCGCTATGGTGAACGAAGCCGTGCTGGAAGGCTACGACGTTGTGACGGAAGAGCTGCCCATTGAAGAGGCCAAGAAGAAGGGCGCCATCGCTCTGTTCGGCGAGAAGTACGGCGAGGTCGTCCGCGTGGTCGATATGGGCGAGGGCTACTCCGTGGAGTTCTGCGGCGGTACTCACTTGTCCAACACCGCTAAGGTCGGTGTGTTCCATGTGTCCAGCGAGTTCTCCGTGGCCTCCGGCGTGCGCCGTATTGAGGCGACCACAGGCAAGCTGTCTCTGGACGTGATGAACCGCAACCAGGAAATGCTGTTTGCCGCGGCTGCCGTCCTGAAGGCCAAGCCCGGTGAGCTGCGGGAGAAGGCCAAGGCAATGATGGCAGAGGCCAAGAAGCTGCACCAGGAGATCGAAAAGTTCAAGGCTGAGGAATCGGTCGGCGAGGCTCGCCAGTTCCTCATGTCCGCCAAGAGCCTGGGGGGACTGAGGGTTCTCACAGCCTCCCGCGAGGATGTGGACGCGGCCGCCCTGCGGCAGATGGGCGACTTTCTGAAGGACAAGGAGCCAAACGTCGTGGCAGTCTTAGCTTCCACGAGCGGTGAGAAAATCTCCTTCCTGGCCGTCTGCGGCAAGAACGCCATTGCCAAGTGTGTAAAAGCCGGTGACCTGGTCAAGAGTGTCTGCACCATCTGCGGCGGTAAGGGCGGCGGCAAGCCCGACAGCGCCATGGGCGGCGGCAAAGATATGCTCAAGCTGGATGACGCCCTGGCTTCCGTGGACGATTATGTGGCTGTGAAGCTGGGCCTGTAAGCAAAGGAGACGAAGTACGATGCTGGTCGATTTTTCTGCCATTGCCGAGACCATCATCCCCCACATGCGCGGGGGTGAGAAAGAGGTCCACGCCCATATGTTCACCGATGAGATGGGCAAAATTATGTATGGCAGGCTCCCCGCCGGAGCCTCCATCGGGATGCACACCCACGAGACGAATTGTGAGGTCCTGTATGTCCTCTCCGGCACGGGTAAGGTCCTGTGCGACGGGGACTATGAGCCTCTCGCCTCCGGCTCCTGCCACTACTGCCCCAAGGGTCATGCCCACAGCCTCATCAATGACAGCGACGGAGATCTGGTTTTCTTCGCTGTGGTTCCTGAACAATAAACGATAACAAGTCACGAAAGGAGCAACCCCATGAGCGACTGCCTATTCTGCAAGATCGCGGGGGGAGAGATTCCCTCCAAGAAGGTCTATGAGGATGACCAGGTTTATGCCTTCTACGACATTGACCCCCAGGCTCCCACGCACTTCCTGGTGATTCCCAAGGCTCACATCAAGTCCTGCGGGGCGATTACCCCTGAAAACTCCGCTGTGGTGGCCCACTGCTTCGAGGTCATCAGTAAAATCACCCAGGAGAAGGGCATCACCGATTTCCGCGTGGTGTCCAACTGCGGCGAGCAGGCGGGACAGAGCGTCTTCCACCTGCACTTCCACGTCCTGGCCGGACGGGATATGACCTGGCCTCCCGGCTGATCGAGCCGAACCATCCCACCAAACCCACGAAAAGCCCGCGCCCCCTCCGGCGGCGCGGGCCTTTTTGCCCAGCGAGGTGATGCCGTATGACACGTCTGAAGATACAACGGGTGCCGTCTACGCCCCTCATCTGGTTTACTGTGGGCTTTGCCCTGGCGTCTCTGGTTGGCGTGTCCCTGGGCGGGGGCGTCTGGCTGGCGGCGATGGGCTTGGCCTGTGTCGCCGTCGGCTTCCTGCTCCGGGGCCTGCGCCGCTGGCCCCAGGCCCGGCGGCTGCTGGTGGGGGCGGGGATTGCCCTGGTGTGGCTGGTGACTTACGGCGCAGGGTTCGTTTCCCCGGCCCAGGCCATGGAACACCGGACAGTCCGCCTGGAAGCCATCGTCACCCGCTGGCCGGAGACGACGGACTACGGCGTCCGCGTAACCCTCCGGGCTGGGGAAGGGGAGGGCCGCAAGGTTTCCACGCTCCTCTATGGGGACCAGACTCTCGCGGACCTGCGCCCCGGTGATACGCTCTCCTGTGTGGCCTACTGCGTCCCGGCGGACGAATCCCGCGGGGAGGACAGCGTATACTATGCCTCTCAGGGCATCCGCCTGAGCGCCAAAGCCTATGGAGACATCGCCGCCACAAAAGCCGAGGGCATCCCGCCCCGCTATGCCCTGACGATCCTGTCCGGAAAGATCCGACAGACCATTGACCGACTCTGTCCCGAATACGAAGCGGGGTTTCTTCGGGCCATTCTCACCGGGGACAAAAGCGGCATCGAGCAAGTGGACCGGGATAACTTTAACCGGGTCGGGCTGGGTCATGTGGTGGTGATCTCCGGCCTGCACGTTACGTTTCTGATGGGTGTGCTGACGCTTTTCCTGGACCCCAGAAAGAAACGCTCGCTGGCTGTTTTGCTGCCGGTCCTGCTGGCCTTCTGTCTCATGACCGGTAGTGGACCGGGGACGGTTCGAGCGGCAATCTTATGCACCCTGGCTCTAATGTCCCCGCTCTTGGGGCGGGAGTACAATTGCTTCACCGGGCTGAGTACGGCCCTCCTCGTGCTGCTGGCCCTAAACCCCTGGGCGGTGGCCAACGCGGGTCTGCAATTTTCGTTTCTCTCCACACTGGG
>CAVCXN010000041.1:0-7560 GCA_963606215.1 uncultured Mycoplasmatota bacterium
GTCTGTACGTCGCCGGTCTTGAGGCAGTCGATCACATCCCGGCAGAGCTGAATGTTCTCCTGGGGCGCCTCATGGGGCACAATGGGCCGCTCGTACATCAGGCCCAGCAGGTGCTTCTGGGCATATTCAAAGGCTTTGAGATTCTGCTCGGTCAGGGTGCGGCCCTGCTGCCAGAGGTCGGCCAGCTTGTCCGTCTCACCCTTTTCGCGGGCATCCAGATAGGCGGCGTTGACCTGCTCCACCTCGGCCTTTTTCGCTTCGGCGGCGGTCTTGAGGGCTTCCAGGGCGGCCTTGTACTCGGTCATATCCACCCCTGCCTCGGCCATCAGGTCCTCGTCCAGGGAGGCAGCGATGCGGTCATACTGAGAAGTAAAGTCCAGATAGAGGGCGGGGGTCTGGTCAATGTACATCGCCAGAGCGCCGTAATACTGGAGGTTAAACTTCATCACGTTTTCATTATAGGTATCGGGGTTGTCATACTGGCTGTGGTAGATGTCCACATAGAACGGGAAGACCGTCTCCATATCCTTTTGCAGGAGGAAGCCGTTGACGGTAGAGGGTACCCCAGCGGCGTAGTAGGAGAAGTCGTCGGAGTAGGTATAGGTCTGATAGCCCTCGGTCAGCACGCCGTCCGGGAAGCAGCCCTCGGGGTCGGGAGAATATTCATAGTCGTTGGCGAAGTAGTCCAGCATGGAGAACATCTCCGGAGCGGAGTATGTGCTGGTGTAGGTGTCAAACTCATAGGCAGGCAGCTCAAAGTTGATGAAGGCCAGCGTCTTGCCCACCCATTCGGGATGGACGTGGTTGATCATCTCCCAGGCGCCCACAGTCCAGTCATACTGGGTGTAGGAAGAACCCCATTCCTCGGCCCCGTGCAGGCAGAAGACAATGTCGTTCTCGGGCTGGTAGCCGGACTTTACCATGGCGTTGGCCATAGCCAGCACCAGGCCCACGGCGCAGTTGTCGTCCTGGAAGCCCCAGAAGTGGGCGTCGTAGTGGCCGCCCACCAAAATCTGATGGTCAGAGGACTTGCCCTTGAGCACGCCGGTAATATTATAGGTAGTACCCGCGTCAATCTCCACCTCGTTATCGACCTTCATGGTGGCGGTGACGGGACCAGCCTTCAGCTTCTCCTGAATTTCTTTCGAGTCCGCCACGCCGATGGACAGGGTGGGGATCGCCGTAGGTCCGCAGATGTCCTGGCTGTTCAGGGCATCGTCTGCGATCTGGGCAAAACCGCCGACGTTGGCGGCCAGCACGCCTGCCGCGCCCTGATGCATGGCCTCCAGCATGGGGTAGGTGATCCACCAGTCGTTGCGCTGGTCGATGTCCAGCAGGACGATCTTGCCGGTCACGTCCAGGCCCTCGTAGTCCTGCCGGGTGCCCTTGTTCACATACACGACCTCAGCGGTCAGGCCCTCGGCGGGGGTAGAGGCGGTGGCGTAGGTGTAGACGTTGTACTCCTTGCCGTCCACGTCCAGGCTGGCGCTGTTGAACTGCCAGCGGTCGCACTGGGCGGCCTGCTTCTCGACGTCGGTCAGGCCGATGTCTTGCATCACCCCGGCCAGGTACTCGGCGGCAGCGTGCTCGGCGTCACTGCCGGAGTTGCGGCCGCCCTGCTGGGCGTTGAAGTAATCGGGGTTGGTGGTCAGCTCCAGGGCAATGTCATAGGCGTAGGCCGGTTCCGCGGCGTCCAGATAGTTCTGGTAGCTCTCCGCCAGCGTTGCGGCGGCGACGGGGTCATCGGTGGTGGTCTTCTGCCCGCAGGACGCCAGGGAAAGCACCAGGGACAAAAGCAGCAGCAGGGACAGGGTCTTTTTCAATCTCTTTTCCTCCTAAATCATGTGTTGGGTGGCTGGGACACTTGGATATGAAAAAACGCAGGTGATATGTGGGAAACATATCACCTGCGAAATTCAACGTAACAACAGTTCCCCTGCCGTGGGTTCGGCAGAGGGTGCCCCCGTTTCCGGGTGCCAGTACGCAAACTATCAGCGTTCAGAGTCTATCGAGCAAAGATCACTTTAACTACTCTTATTGACCGCTTTACCAGGTGGATGATTCCAACTCAGAAAAGTTGAGCTTCTAACTCAATCAATAAGGCAACAAAAGTTGCCAACCGGAGAAGCTTCCCAGGGGAGCCTGTATTTTCTCGCGGTCCCGTCTCTTCGACGGGTCTTCGGCATTTGACCCGGCCGTCCGTGTAGCCTTGGCGCCCCGGGCGGGGGCGCGGTCACTGTCTTTGACCAGATAAACTCGTCATCGAAATTGCGCTTAGTATACAATACTCTGCCCGAAAAAGCAAGGATTTTTTGAAAAAATAAAAAACCCTGAACTTTTGTAGGAAATTTGCAAAAACCTATTGCAATTCTGTGGAAGAGCGGTTATAATCAAAACCCACAAGAAAACTATGAATTATCGGATCACCGACGAAGAACGGAGGAGCACTATGTCAAAACAGTTGCTGCAGGTAAAGAATTTAACCGTGGATGTAGAGCAGAAAGAGATTCTCCACGGCATTGATCTGAATATAAACGCCGGCGAAACCCACGTCCTCATGGGACCCAACGGGGCCGGCAAATCCACCCTGGGCTACACGCTCATGGGCAACCCCAAGTATCACGTCACCGGCGGTGAGATCATTTTCCAGGGCGAGGACATCACCGACGAGGGCGCCGACAAGCGGGCCAAGGAGGGCATCTTCCTCTCCTTCCAGAACCCCGTCGAGGTCCCCGGCATCACCCTGGCCAGCTTCATCCGCAGCGCCCTGGAGCAGCGGCGGGGCAAGCGTCTGCGTCTGAGCGAGTTCCGCAAAGAGCTCAACGCCGCCATGGACATTTTGCAGATGGACCATTCCTACGCCGACCGTGACCTGAACGTCGGTTTCTCCGGCGGCGAGAAGAAGAAGGCTGAAATTTTACAGCTGCTCATGCTCCGCCCCGCCCTGGCGATCCTGGACGAGACGGACTCCGGCCTGGACGTGGACGCTGTGCGCACCGTCTCCCGGGGCGTCGAGGAATACCAGAAGGACAAGCAGGGCGCGCTGCTCATCATCACCCACAGCACCAAGATCTTGGAGGCGCTGAAGGTGGACGCCACCCACGTTCTGGTAGACGGTAAGTTTGTCGCCGCCGGGGACGGCTCTCTGGTGGAAGAGATCAACGAGAACGGCTTCGAGCGCTTTCTGAAAGCCTGAAGGAGGAAGCACGATGCGGGATAAGAAACAGGAAAAAACCTTCGTCGAGGATGTCAGCCGCAGTGTCTATGACATCCGCAACGAGGAAAAAGATGTTTACCGGGTGGACGAGGGCCTGACCGAAGCCATTGTCTCCAGAATCTCCAAGGAGAAGAACGACCCGGCCTGGATGCAGAACTTCCGTCTGGAGTCCTTGAAAATTTACAACGAGCTGTCCGTCCCCGATTGGGGGCCCTCCATCGACGGGCTGGATATGAACAACATCGTGACCTACGTCCGTCCCAACACCAAGATGAGCGCCAAGTGGTCCGAAGTTCCCAAGGAGATCAAGGATACGTTTGACGCCCTGGGCATCCCCAAGGCCGAGCGGGAGTCCCTGGCCGGTGTGGGCGCGCAGTATGACTCCGAGCTGGTCTACCACAACGTCCGGGAGGAAGTCTCCGCCCTGGGCGTGGTGTACACCGATATGGAGAGCGCCCTGCACGGCGAGTACGCCGACATGGTCCGCAAGCACTTCATGAAGCTGGTGCCTCCCCGCGACCATAAGTTCGCCGCCCTGCACGGGGCTGTGTGGTCCGGCGGCTCCTTCGTCTATGTGCCGCCCGGAGTGTCTGTGACCATTCCCTTGCAGTCCTATTTCCGGCTGAACGCCCCCGGTGCGGGCCAGTTTGAGCATACCCTCATCATCGTGGAGGAGGGCGCAGAGCTGCACTTCATCGAGGGATGTTCCGCCCCCAAGTACAACGTGGCCAACCTGCACGCAGGCTGCGTCGAGCTGTACGTGGGCAAAAACGCCAAGCTGCGCTACTCCACCATTGAGAACTGGTCCAAGAACATGTACAACCTGAACACCAAGCGGGCCAAGGTGGAGGAGGGCGGCACCATCGAGTGGGTGTCCGGCTCCTTCGGCTCCCATGTGTCCTATCTGTACCCCATGAGCATCTTGAACGGCAAGGGGGCCCGGGCGGAGTTCACCGGCATCACCTTCGCCGGCAAGGGCCAGAATCTGGACACCGGCACGAAGGTCGTCCACAACGCCCCCGAAACGACTTCCTTTGTCAACACCAAGTCCATCTCCAAGGACGGTGGCGTGAGCACCTTCCGCAGCTCCGTGGAGGTCCGCCCCCAGGCCAAAGGCAGCAAGAGCTCCGTCTCCTGCCAGTCTTTGATGCTGGACGACATCTCCCGCTCGGACACCATCCCCGCCCTGGATATCCGCACCCAGGACGCCGACGTGGGCCACGAGGCCCAGATCGGCCGCATCAGCGACGAGGCCGTGTTCTACCTCATGTCCCGCGGCATGAGCGAAGAGGATGCCCGCGCCATGATCGTCAGCGGCTTTGCCGACAACGTCTCGAAAGAGCTGCCCCTGGAGTACGCGGTGGAGATGAACAACCTGATCCGCCTGGAGATGAAGGGCAGTATCGGGTGAGCCAAGGAGAAGGAGGAACATCATGGAACAGACCTTGAACCTAACCATCAATCGGCTGCCTGCCCTCACCTGGCATCACCTAGGGATGAACCAGACTTCCCTGGAGAAGGTCTTGGCAGAGGGCGAGGGCACCCTGACCATAGAGACGCCAGACGGCGTCACCCAGCCCGCACAGGACGACCTGCCCACCATCGGCGGCGGCATGGGGCCTGATATGGACACCCTGATCCAGGCCGCCGGGGTCCCCGTGCATCATTTCAATATCTCCGCCGGAACGGTCGCAGAGCAGCCCGTCCGGGTCAAGCTGACCTACGGTCCGGAGGAGAAAAAAGTCAACGCCTTCACCATCCACGCTGAGGCTGAGAGCCAGGTCACGGTTCTTATGGACTACGCTGGCACAGGCGACGGCCAGGGCTTGGCAGGCATCCAGACGAAAATTTATGCCGAGGAAGGCGCTCTGGTCCGTCTGATTCAGGTCCAGCGCTTGCCCAAGGGCTTTACCTGCCTGAACGACGTGGGCGGCCTGTGCGAGAACGGGGCCAAGATCGAAGTGACCCACCTGGTCTTAGGTGGCCATGCCACCTACCAGGGCTGCCAGATCGACCTGACCGGCCACGACAGCGCTTTAGAGACTGACATCGGCTATCTGCTGGAAGCTGGCAGCAAGCTGGATATGAACTACAATGCCATCCACCGGGGCAAGAAGACCACCAGCCGTATCGACGCCTCCGGCGTGCTGAAGGAAGAGGCATTCAAGCTCTTCCGGGGTACCATCGACTTCAAGCACGGCTCTGCCGGTTCCGCCGGCAACGAGAAAGAGGATGTACTGCTGCTGGATGACACCGCCATCAACCAGACCATCCCTCTGATCCTCTGCGCCGAGGAGGACGTGCAGGGCAACCACGGGGCCACCATCGGCAAGCTCAGCGAGGAAACGCTGGCGTATATGGCCGCCCGGGGCATCCCCGAAGAGACGGCTTACGAGCTGATGGCCAAGGCCCGCATCCACCGGGTCTGCGAGCGCATCCCCGATGAGGCCACCCGCCAGCTGGTGGAGCAAGAATTGGAAGGAGGGAACGAGGATGAATAAAGGCATCGAGGAACAGGAGATCCTGCAAATCCGTCAGGACTTTCCCCTGTTCCGCAACGATTCGGTCATTTATTTGGACAACTCTGCCACCACTCAGAAGCCGGAGACCGTGCTGAACGCCGTTACTGAATTCTACGGCCACGACAACGCCAACCCCTTCCGGGGCATCTATGACCTGTCTGAGCGGGCTACCGAGCGCTATGAGGCCGCCCGGGAGACCGTTTCCAAGTTCATTCACGCGGAAAGTCCCAGTGAGGTCATCTTCACCCGCAACGCCAGCGAGAGCCTGAATCTGGCCGCCAATTGCCTGGCGGAGCTTCTGCTGAAGCCCGGTGATGAAGTGATTGTCACCATCGTGGAGCACCACAGCAACTTTCTTCCCTGGCTCCAGGCTGCCAAGCGGCACGGCGCGACCCTGAAATTTCTGGACTGTGATGCGCAGGGCAATATCCCTCTGGAAGTGATCGAGCAGGCCATTACCGATAAGACGAAGATCGTCACCATGACCCAGATGTCCAACGTCTTCGGCCGGGAGTACGACGTGAAGGCCGCCGCAGCCCTCTGCCACAGCAAGGGGGACATCGTGGTCATCGCCGACGGCTCCCAGAGCGTCCCCCACATCCACGTTGATGTCCAGGACCTGGGCGTGGACTTCCTGGCCTTCTCCGGCCACAAGATGCTGGCTCCCATGGGCATCGGCGTTCTCTGGGGCAAGAAGAGGTGGCTGGACGCCATGCCGCCTTTCCTCTTCGGCGGCGAGATGATCCAGTCCGTCAGCCGGGAGGGCGCGGTATACGCCGAGGTCCCCCATAAGTTCGAGGCCGGTACCGTGAACGCAGGTGGGGCTGTGGGCCTGGAAGCCGCCATCCACTATATTGAGAAGATCGGCTTCGACCGCATCCAGCAGCGGGAGGAATATCTCTCTGTTCTGATGATGGAGGGCATAAAGAAGATCTCCCACGTCCATCTCCTGGGCGCAGACACCCCGGAGCAGCACCACGGCATTTTTGCCTTTACGGTAGACGATGTGCACCCCCACGATGTGTCCGCCATCTTAGCCGACGGCGGCGTGGCGGTCCGGGCGGGCCATCACTGCGCCCAGCCGTTGTTACAGCACTTGGGCGTGAACTCTACTACCCGCGCCAGTGTCGCTTTCTACAACACGGAGGCAGAGGTGGAGACTTTCCTCAAAACGTTACGCGAAGTAAGGAGCCAGATGGGTTATGCAGAATAAGACCTTTTACAACGAGATCCTCACCGAGCACAACCGCAATCCGTATCACAAGCACCCTTTAAAAGTGGTGGACCTGATGCTGGAGGGCGTGAACCCCAGCTGTGGGGATGATATTTTCCTGAACCTCAAGATGAACGGCGACGTGATCGAAGACGCCTCCTTCCAGGGCGACGGCTGCGCCATCTCCCAGGCTTCGGCCGACATGATGATCGACCTGGTCCTGGGCAAGACCAAGCAAGAGGCCCTGGAGCTGGCCGACCGCTTCCTCCGCATGCTCCGCGGGGAGGCCACGGAGGAAGAATAGAAGTCGCTGGATGAGGCGGCCATCCTGGAGGATGTGTCCCATATGCCCGCGCGTGTCAAATGCGCCACGCTGGGCTGGCATACCATCCAGGAGATGCTAAAGGACAAAGAAAGCTAAGCGATTTTATCCGTAAAAACATTACGCCGCGAAACGAAGAAAATTTCGTTTCGCGGCGTTTGTTATTTTCTGATCATGGGGGGAATTTTGCCTGCCTTGCTTCCAAATAGCGGTCAATATCCTGGTTGATATATTGATAGCCTGTTGTATGGAGGACATCATAAAACTCCCGAAGATAGTCATACAC
>CAVCXN010000042.1:0-4327 GCA_963606215.1 uncultured Mycoplasmatota bacterium
CCACAGGGCCGCCGCCGTAGTGGTCGATGATGCTGCGGAGCATCCGGCGGTCTACGGAGTCCAGACCCAGGTGGTCCACTTCCAGGGCCGTCAGCGCCTGGTCCGCCACGGGCTGGGTGATGACGCCCCCGGCCCGGACCTGGGCAAAGTCCCGCACCCGGCGCAGGAGGCGGTTGGCGATGCGCGGGGTCCCCCGGGCGCGCTTGGCAATTTCCGCCGCGCCCTCGGCCTCGATAGGCACGCCCAGAATGCCCGCGCTGCGGGTGACGATCTGGGCCAGCTCCGCCGGGGTGTACAGCTCCAAACGCAGCAGGACGCCAAAGCGGTCCCGCAGGGGGGCCGAGAGTTGTCCCGCCCGGGTCGTGGCCCCAATCAAAGTAAAGTGGGGCAGATCTAACCGGATGGAGTTGGCCGAGGGTCCCTTGCCGATGATAATATCAATGGCAAAGTCCTCCATGGCCGGGTATAAAATCTCTTCCACGGACCGGTTCAGCCGGTGAATCTCATCCACAAAGAGAATGTCGTTTTCGCTGAGGTTGGTCAGCAGCGCGGCTAGGTCCCCCGGCTTCTCGATAGCCGGGCCGGAGGTCACACGCAGATTGACCCCCATTTCGTTGGCAATGATGCCGGAGAGGGTCGTCTTGCCCAGCCCCGGGGGGCCGTGGAGGAGCACATGGTCCAAAGGCTCCCCCCGCAGCTTGGCCGCGTCGATGAAGATGGATAGGTTTTCCTTGGCCTTTTCCTGGCCGATGTACTCGGTGAGCCTGCGGGGACGCAGGGAAGTCTCTCCCTCGTCCTCCCCCAGGCGGGCGGTGGACAGGAGGGGCTGCTGAGGCTCTTCCTGGGAAAAATCGATGCTCATGGTCCTTCCCCCTTTCTGTTACGCGATCATTTCAGCATTTTTTTCAGGGCCTGGCGCACGATATCCTCCAGGGACAGGACCGCCAGGTCCAGGCCCTTCAGGGCCAGATTGATCTCCGCCGGGCCATAGCCCAGCACGGCCAGGGCTGCCGTTGCCTCCGAGGTCTTGTCCTGGGGGATGACGGTCAGGCCGCTGCCGCCGTAGCTCTCCCCGGCAGCGGGGAGCTGGCCCTTGGCCAGCTTATCCTTCAGCTCTAAAATCACCCGCTGGGCAATTTTCTTGCCAATGCCGGGGGCCACAGTGAGGGCCTTCTCGTTGCCCGTGATGATGGCCGTGGCCAGCCCCTCCGGGGTGTTGGCGGATAAAATAGACAGCGCGGCCTTCGGGCCGACCCCCGAGACGCCGATGAGCATTTGAAAGCAGTTTTTCTCGTTTTCCGTGGCGAAGCCATAAAGCTCCATGGCATCCTCCCGGACGTTGAGATGGGTATATAGCTTCGCCTCCCGCCCCACTTGGAGGCTGGAGAGGGTGTAGCTGGTGGTCCGGCAGGCGTACCCCACACCCCCGCAGTCGATGACGGCCAGGTTGGGGGCGATGTGGGCCGCAATGCCCTTGAGATAGTAAAACATGAAACAGCAAGTCTCCTTTGCGAGATACCCGGTTTTTTACACCCCAAACCGGGCCAGCCGGGAGGTGTGGGAGCGGGCATGACAGAGGGCGATGGCGACGGCGTCCGCCGCGTCATCCGGCTTAGGGACGGCAGAGAGGTGTAAGATGCGCTTGGTCATGTCCATGACCTGGCGTTTTTCCGCCTTGCCATAGCCCACCACAGCCTGCTTGACCTGGCTGGGGGTGTATTCAAAGATGGGAACGCCCAGCTTGGCGGCAGTCATCAAAATGACCCCCCGGGCCTGGGCCACGCCGATGCCGGTGGTCACGTTGGTGTTGAAGAACAGCTCCTCAATGGCCATAGCCTCCGGGGAAAACTGGCGGATGAGCGTCTCCAAGTCCTCCTGGATTTGCAGCAGGCGCCGGGGCATGGGCACCCCCGCCGGGGTGTTAATGGCCCCGCAGCCCAGGAGCTTCGCCTGCCCCCGGTCGGCGTCCAGAATGCCAAAGCCGACGATGGCGTAGCCGGGGTCGATGCCCAGGATGCGCATGGACCTTCCTCCTTCCTAGGGTACAACGGATACCGCTTTATTATACCACAGGCTCTTGTCCCGACACAAGGGCAGAAAAGCCGCCGACCGGTTGTACCGGCCAGCGGCTTTTGCACAATTTGAAATATCCTGGGTCAATTGGGGGACAGAACCCGAACGAGTTACCCCTTCAGGCGGTCTTCCAGACCAGCCAGCTCCTCGGCCAGGGCCTTGGGCAGCTTGTCGCCGAATTTGGCGTAGAACTCATGGATGCCCTCGGTCTCCTGCTTCCACAGGTCGCGGTCCACGGAGAGCAGACCGGCCAGGGTATCCTGGTCCACGTCGATGCCGTCAAGGTTGATGTCCTCGACCTTGGGCAGGTAGCCGATCTCCGTCTCGCGGGCACCGGCCTCGTCGAAGCAGCGCTTCAGGATCCACTCGACCACGCGCAGGTTCTCGCCGAAGCCGGGCCAGATGAACTCGCCGTTGTCGTCGGTGCGGAACCAGTTGACGTTGAAAATTTTGGGCAGGTGGGGCACGGACTTCTCCATGTCCAGCCAGTGCTGCCAGTAGTCGCCCATGTGGTAGCCGCAGAAGGGCAGCATCGCCATGGGGTCGCGGCGCGTCTCGCCGACCTTGCCTTCGGCGGCGGCGGTCTTCTCGGAGGCCATCACGGAGCCGACGAACACGCCGTGCTGCCAGTCGCGGGACTGGTAGACCAGGGGGGCCGTCTTAGCCCGACGGCCGCCGAAGATGATGGCGGAGATGGGCACGCCGTTGGGGTTCTCAAACTCGGGAGAAATGCAGGGGCAGTTCTCTGCCGGGGCGGTAAAGCGGGAGTTGGGGTGGGCAGCGGGACCCTCGGCAGTGTCGGGGTTCCAAGGGTTGCCCTTCCAGTCCAGGGCGTTGTGGGGGGGATTCTTATCCAGCTTCTCCCACCACACGGTGTCGTCGTCCAGGTTCAGGGCCACGTTGGTAAAGATGGTCCCCTTCTTGGTCGTCTCCAGGGCGTTGGGGTTGGACTTGGCGTTGGTGCCGGGGGCCACGCCGAAGAAGCCCTTCTCGGGGTTCACGGCCCACAGGCGGCCGTCGGGACCGGGACGGATCCAGGCGATGTCGTCGCCCACGCACCAGCACTTCCAGCCGTCCTTCTGATACCCCTCGGGGGGGATCAGCATGGCCAGGTTGGTCTTGCCGCAGGCAGAGGGGAAGGCGCCGGTGATGTACCGCACCTCGCCCTGGGGGTTCTGCACGCCCAGGATGAGCATGTGCTCAGCCAGCCAGCCCTCCTGACGGCCCAGGTTGGAGGCGATGCGCAGGGCGAAGCACTTCTTGCCCTGGAGCACATTGCCGCCGTAGCCGGAGTTGATGGACATGATGACATTATCCTCGGGGAACTGGACGATGTACCGCTCCTCGGGGTCCAGGGTCCCCTTGGCGTGGAGGCCCTTGATGAAGTTTTCGTCTAAGTAAGCCGCGGCCTTCGTGCCCACGCGGGTCATGATGGCCATGTTCAGCACCACATAAATGGAATCGGTCAGCTCGATGCCATACTTGGCGAAGGGAGAACCCACTACGCTCATGCAGTAGGGGATGACATACATCGTCTTCCCTTTCATCGAGCCGTCATAGAGCTTGTTCAGCTTGGCGTACATCTCCTGCGGGTCCATCCAGTTGTTGGTGGGGCCTGCATCCTCCTGCTTTTTGCAGCAGATGAAGGTCCGGCTCTCCACCCGGGCCACGTCGCTGGGGTCCGAACGGTGAAGATAGCAGCCGGGGAGTTTTTCCTGGTTGAGCTTATAGATCTCGCCGGTCGCGCAGGCTTCCTTCCGCAGCTCTTCCAGCTGTGCCTCGCTGCCGTCGATCCAAATGACTTCTTTCGGCTGGGTCAGCTTGACCTGCTGGTCGATCCAGTCCAGCACGGCCTTATTTTTTGTTAATTCCATGTGAATTGCCCTCCTTCGAGCCACCCTTAGCTTTTCACATTATAGCCCCATGCAACTTTTTATGCAAGCGTGAATTTTTCACTTCCGCTGCAATTTAACGATTTTCTGCGTTAATTCAGCAAAGTCCGCAAAACTGAGCCGTTCTCCGCGGACCGTCTCGGTCAAATTGCAGGCGCAAACAAGCTCGGTGAGGGTTGACTTGTCCACATCCTTGCCCAACAAAGTGGACAGAGCGTTGACCAAGGTCTTTCTCCGCTGGGCAAAGGCCGCCCGGACCACCTGGAAAAACAGCGTCTCATCGGGCACCTCCACCGGCGGCTTGCCACGGACTGTCATGCGGATGACCGAGGACATAACCTTCGGGGCAGGCAGGAAGCAGG
>CAVCXN010000043.1:0-2068 GCA_963606215.1 uncultured Mycoplasmatota bacterium
ATCTGTAACACCGAGGCGGGCGTGACGCGCCACCCCTATGAGCAGATGTTTGCCGTGGTCAGCAGCGCGGATTGGTACGCCATTTTCTTTGACGAGAGCCACGGCGTCATGTTAGACAAAAAGGGCTTTACCGCGGGGGATGTCATGTCCTTCAAGTCCTTCATCGGCCAGCGCACCATGCTGCCCATCCAAGAGATCTAAGAAAGAGGAAAGACTATGAAAAAAGAACTGTCCAAAGTCTACGATCCCCACGAGGTAGAGGAACGCATCTACCAGCAGTGGGAGGAGAACAAGTGTTTTGCCGGGGTGCGGGACGCCAAGAAGAAGTCCTACACCATCGTCATGCCGCCCCCCAACGTCACCGGTCAGCTGCACATGGGCCACGCCATGGACTGCACCTTGCAGGATATCCTCATCCGCTTCAAGCGCATGGAGGGCTACGCCGCTCTGTGGGTCCCCGGTACGGACCACGCCGGCATCGCCACCCAGATCAAGGTGGAGGAAGAGCTGCGCGTGAAAGAGGGCCTGACCCGCTACGACCTGGGCCGCGAGAAGTTCCTGGAGCGCGTGTGGGACTGGAAGCGGAAGTATGGTGACCGCATCGTGGCCCAGCAGAAGAAGATGGGCGCCTCCTGCGACTGGGACCGCGCCCGCTTCACCATGGACGAGGGCTGCTCCAAGGCTGTCCGGGAGACCTTCTGCGAGCTGTATGAAAAGGGCCTCATCTATAAGGGAAGCCGCATCATCAACTGGTGCCCCCACTGCGTCACCGCCCTGTCTGACGCCGAGGTGGAGTATGTGGACAAGCCCGGCCACCTGTGGCACATGCGCTACCCGCTGGCCGACGGCTCCGGCTATCTGGTCGTCGCCACTACCCGTCCCGAGACGATGATGGGCGACACCGGCGTGGCCGTGAACCCCAACGACGAGCGCTACAAGGACCTGGTGGGCAAGACCTGCATCCTGCCCATTATGAACCGGGAGATCCCCATCGTGGCCGATGATTATGTCGAGATGGACTTCGGTACCGGCTGCGTGAAGATGACCCCCGCCCACGACCCCAACGACTTTGAGGTCGGTCTGCGCCACAGCCTGGAGACGATCCGCGTCCTGGATGACAACGGCGTGGTCAACGCCAACGGCGGCAAGTACGAGGGCATGGACCGCTACGAATGCCGTAAGGCCGTCATCGCCGACCTGAAGGAAATGGGCCTGCTGGAAAAGGAAGAGCCTTACAACCATAACGTCGGCACCTGCTACCGCTGCCACAACGACGTGGAGCCGATCATTTCCGCCCAGTGGTTCGTCAAGATGGCACCCCTGGCCAAGGAAGCCATTCGCGTGGTGGAAGAGGGCGAGACGAAGTTCGTCCCCGACCGCTTCTCCAAGACCTATCTGAACTGGATGGAGAACGTGCATGACTGGTGCATCTCCCGTCAGCTGTGGTGGGGCCATCAGATCCCCGTGTGGTACTGCGACGACTGCGGCCACATGACCGTGCCCCGCACCGATCCCACCGTCTGCGAGAAGTGCGGCTCCACCCACATCCACCGGGACCCCGACGTGCTGGACACCTGGTTCTCCTCTGCCCTGTGGCCCTTCTCCACCCTGGGCTGGCCGGAAAAGACCGAGGACCTGGAGTACTTCTATCCCACCGATGTGCTGGTCACGGGCTATGACATCATTTTCTTCTGGGTGGCCCGCATGATCTTCTCCGGCTGTGAGCAGACCAAGCAGCCCCCCTTCCACACCGTCTTTATCCACGGTCTGGTCCGGGACGACCAGGGCCGCAAAATGTCCAAGTCCCTGGGCAACGGCATTGATCCTCTGGAAATGGCCGACAAGTACGGCGCGGACGCCCTGCGCTTCAACCTTGTCACCGGCAACTCCCCCGGCAACGATATGCGCTTCTACACCGAGCGGTGCGAGGCTATGCGGAACTTTGCCAATAAGATCTGGAACGCCAGCCGCTTCGTGATGATGAACCTGACCATCGACCATTACGAGCTGCCTGCCGCGGACAAGCTGGAGCGGGAGGACAAGTGGGTCCTCAGCAAGCTGAACCGCC
>CAVCXN010000044.1:0-9394 GCA_963606215.1 uncultured Mycoplasmatota bacterium
TTGTCTTGTTTCAGTTTGGCAGTTTATCATATTACAATAATTTTTCCAGGCAGACCAGCTGCACGCCGGGGATGCCGTTGAAGTCGCAGGGGACAATGCCGACCTCCTTGTAGCCCAGACCGGCGTAGAGGGAGCGGGCGGCGGCGTTGCGCTCGTTGGTGTCCATGCGCAGGGCGGTGCAGTTTAATTTGCGGCCCATGTCTTCATAAAATTTCACGAAGCGGGTGCCGCAGCCCTTGCCCTTATAGCTGGGGTCTACCACCAGCGTGTGGAGGACGAGGACGGCTTCGGGGGCATCGTCGCGGGTCCAGGGGGCGTGGGCGTACACGTCCACCTGCTCCTTGTTGATCTTGGCGGCGGCGACGATGCGGCCCTCCTCCTCAGCCACGTACATGTCGCCGGTCTGGATGGAGTCGGCGGCGGTCTGGCGGGTGGGATAGATGGAACGGATCCAGCCGATGGTGGTGCGGCCGGATTCCTCCTCGGTGTGAATGGCGTCGTAGATGGCGGCGATCTGGTCCAGGTCGCCGGGGACGGCTCGGCGGAACATAGGGAAACGGCTCCTCTCTGTTGGGGTGATTTTTTCTGATTTTAGCACACCGGGGCCGCTTTTTCAAGCGCCCGGTGGACAAACGGGCGGAATCGTGGTAAAATAACACGGATTATATGCAGGCCGCGCCCCTTGGGGGAGAAGGGCCTGCCCAATGGAGATGCGAAACTGTGCGAAAAGAAATCATGGGCGTGTCCTTTGACGACGTGACCCTCCCCCAGGCCATTGCCGCCGGGGAAGAACTGGCCAAAGGGCCGGGGTGTGCCTATGTGGTGACCCCGAACCCTGAGATCGTAAACATGGCCCGCCAGGACCCGGCGTATGGGGCCATTCTGAACGGGGCGGGCCTGGTCCTGCCCGACGGCATCGGTGTCATCCGGGCGGCCCAAATTTTGGGCACCCCCCTGCAGGAGCGGGTTCCGGGCATCGACTTTGCCTCGGGGCTGCTGGGCCGCATGGCAAAGAACGGCCTGCGGCTGTATCTGCTGGGGGCCAAGCCCGGCGTGGCGGAACAGGCCGCTAAGAACCTGAAGCAGACCTGTCCTGACTTGATCATCTGCGGTACCCACGACGGGTATTTCCAGGACTCCGCCCCCGTGGTGGAGGAGATCAAAGCGGCACAGGCGGACGTGGTCTTTGTCTGTCTGGGCGCGCCCAAGCAGGAGAAATGGATGGCCGAACACGGCTCCGCCACCGGCGCGCATTTGCTGGTGGGTCTGGGCGGTGTGCTGGATGTCTACGCCGGAAACGTGAAGCGCGCTCCGGCGGTGTGGCAGAAATTGGGCCTGGAGTGGTGCTACCGGCTCCTGCACCAGCCCAGCAGAATCGGCCGCATGGCGAAGCTGCCGTTGTTTTTGGTCGAGGCGGCCCGGGAAAAACGAAAGAGAGGCTGAGCCATGCCAAAGGGAAGACTCATCGTCATTGAGGGGACCGACGGCTCGGGAAAGTCTACGCAGTTTGCCCGGCTCTGTCAGCGGGCGGAGGCGGCGGGCATCCCGTTTCAGCGGCTGGTCTTTCCCCAGTACCAGGAGGAATCCTCGGCGCTGGTGCGGATGTATCTGGGGGGCGAGTTCGGAAGCCACCCAGAGGACGTGAACGCCTACGCCGCTTCCAGCTTTTACGCCGTGGACCGGTATGCATCCTGGAAAAAGGTCTGGCAGGGCTGGTATGAGAACGGGGGCCTGGTGCTGACCGACCGGTACACCACCTCCAACGCCGTCCACCAGGGCAGTAAACTGCCGGACGGGGAGAAGGATGCCTTTTTCCACTGGCTGGCGGACTTTGAATACCAACGGCTGGGCCTGCCGGAGCCGGACCTCGTGATTTATTTGGACATGCCGACCGACCAGGCCATGACCATGCTCCGCCAGCGGGAGGCCGCCACCCACACCAAGGGGGATATCCACGAGACGGACGGCAGTTATCTGGCCGCCTGCCGCCAGGCTGCCCGCCGAGCGGCGGACTTGTACGGCTGGCACATCATCCCTTGCCTGGACGAACAGGGCCGGGTGCGGGATATCGACACGATTCATGAAGCACTGTGGCAGGCGGTTTTGCCCCTGCTCACCCAAGAAGGAGAAAACGATGGGAACACAAGTCTCTGAAGTGAAAAAAATTCTCCGCCAGCAGATCCGGGAAGCCATGGCGGAGCTGACGGAGCAGGAGAAAGCCTGGTCCGACCAGGAGCTGACGGCGGCATTTTTGGCCCACCCCAAGCTGGCCGAGGCCAACACGGTGATGCTCTATTACGGCATAGGGCAGGAGATCGCCACGGCAGACCTTATCCAGACTTTGCTGGACCAGGGCAAGACCGTCTGCCTGCCCAAATGTCTGCCGGAGCACCAGATGGAGGCCCGCATCATCCACAGCCTGGACGAGCTGGAGCCGGATGCCTACGGCATCCCCGCCCCGAAGGACGGCTGTCCTGTCCTGGAGCGGGAGAAGCTCGACCTCATCCTGGTGCCCGGCCTGTGCTTTGACAGCAAGGGCAATCGCCTGGGCCAGGGCGGGGGCTATTATGACCGCTATTTAGAGGATTACGACGGCAGCACCATCGGCCTGTGCCGGGAGGATTTCTTTCAGATCAACCTGCCCCGGGAGCCGCTGGACGCCTTTGTGCGGGTGGTGCTGACGGAGGAGGGCCAGGTCTGGCCCATGACCCAGCCCCTGGACTGACCCCAGGATGCTCACAACGCGCCCCGGCTCCGAACAGGGCCGGGTTCCCAGGAGGTAACGTATGGAACGAGACACCAGAAGACGGCGGGAAGAGCCAGACCGCTATCCCCCCCGCCGGAGAAAGAAAAAACGCTCCCCCGTCTCCAGCTCGATGATGTATATCGTGCTGGTGTGCGCTGTGTCCGTGGTGCTGGCCGCTGTGTGCTGGTCCCTGGGCAACGATGTGCTGGCCCTGAATAAGGAGAGCGCCAGCGCCACCATCACCGTCAACGACGAGAGCGACTTCAACAGCGTGGCAGACCAGCTGAAAGGCAACGACATCATCAAACACAAGGGACTATTCAAAATCTTTGCCTCCCTCACCGGCGGCAAGGATAAGATCGCCCAGGGAACCTATGTGGTCAACTCGGATATGGACTACCGCGCCCTGCTCAACAGCATGTCCAGCAACTCCGCCAGCCGGAAAGAAATTTCTGTGACCATCACGGAAGGCCAGACGGTGAAGCAGATCTTTGAGCTGTTGGAAAAAGAGGGCGTGTCCACCGTGGAAAAATTGGAGGACATGGCCGCCAACCACGACTATGCCTTCTCCTTCCTACAGGATATCCCCCTGGGGGATTACACCCGTCTGGAAGGTTACCTGTTCCCCGATACCTATAACTTCTATATGGGCGAGGACGCCAAGTACGTCATCAACAAGATGCTGGTGAACTTCGACAGTAAAGTGGATGACACCGTCCGCCAGAAGATCAGCGAGACCGGCTATTCCATCCGGGATATCCTGACCATCGCCTCCATGATCGAAAAGGAGACGGACGGCACCGACCGGACTACCATCGCTTCTGTCATCTACAACCGTCTGAACAACCCCGGCGCGTCCACCGCCGGTTACTTGCAGATCGACGCCACCATTCAGTACGTCCTGCCGGAGGGCCAGATCGTCCAGGAGAGCGACTACCAGGGTGTGGACAGCCCCTACAACACCTATAAAAACAAGGGTCTGCCCCCCGGACCCATCGCCAACCCCGGCATGGAGTCCATCACTGCGGCCCTGAATCCCCAGAGCACCAACTACTATTACTATGCCCTGGGCGACGACCACCTGCACCACTTCTTCGCCACTTACGCCGAGCATCAGGCATTCCTGAACAGCTGAGAGGTGGCGTAGAGATGCAGCAGAAAAAACTGGAACTCCTGGCTCCCGCCGGGGACTGGGAACGATTGGAGATGGCACTGGCCTATGGTGCCGATGCCGTGTATCTGGCGGGCAGCACGTTCGGGATGCGCTCCTTCGCGGGGAACTTTTCCCCCGAGGAGCTGCGCCGGGCGGCGAAGCTCTGCCGGGAAAAGAGCGTGGATCTGCATGTCACCTGCAACACCATGCCCCGCAACGACGAGATGGCCCGCCTGCCCCAGTGGTTGGAGCTGCTGGAGGAGGCGGGGGTGACGGCGGTCATTCTGGCCGACGTGGGTGTGCTGGCTTTGGCCAAGCGCTATGCGCCCTCCGTGAAAATCCACATCAGCACGCAGGCCAGCATCGTGAATTATCAGACGGCCACCGCCTGGCATGATCTGGGGGCGGACCGAGTCATTTTGGCCCGGGAGCTGAGTTTGGAGGAGATCGCAGAGATCCGCGCCAAGACCCCGAAAGACTTGGAACTTGAGACGTTCGGCCACGGGGCCATGTGCGTGTCCTACTCGGGCCGCTGTCTGCTCTCCAACTACATGACGGGCCGCGATGCCAACCGGGGTGCCTGCGCCCAGCCCTGCCGGTATCAGTACGCCTTGGTCGAAGAAAAGCGGCCAGGAGAATACTTCCCCGTCTATGAGGACGAGAAGGGGACGTACATCATGAACTCCCGGGACATGTGCATGATCGACCACCTGCCTGACCTCATCCGGGCGGGCGTGGACTCCATCAAGATCGAGGGCCGGGCCAAGTCTGCCTATTATGCCGCCATCGTCACCGGGGCTTACCGCCACTGCATCGACGCGGTTCAGGCCGGAAAGCCTTTAGACCCCATCTGGCGCAACGAGGTGGAGAAGGTCAGCCACCGGCACTATTCCACCGGCTTTTTCTACGGCCAGCCTGGTCAGTTCACCTCTGACGCCCGGTATATCCGGGATTGGCAGGTGGTGGCGGTGGTCGAGTCCTGCACGGAAACGGGCCTGGCCACGGCCTCCCTGCGGAATAAATTTTCCATGGGGGACGAGATCGAGCTGGTCGGCCCGGACACCCGCCCGGCGGCGTTCCAGGCTCCCCTCATGCTGGACGAGAATGGCTACCCCCTGCCTGCACCAAGACACCCGCAGATGAAGTTTCAAATCCAGCTGCCGTGCTATGCGCCGCCGCTGTCCTTTTTGCGGGCCTGCCGGGAGAACTCTTAAATAACCAAAAAGCAAAAACACCCCCGCTGGTGAGAACCAGCGGGGGTTTCTGCCCTTGACAGGATTGCTATAATAGAAACAAGATACCCGGAAAGGAGGGAGCAGGATGCGGAAAACTTGGAACAAGCGGCTGCTAGTGCTTGCGATGCTGGCGGCGCTGATCGCGGCGTATCTTGGTTCCTCTGTGGTGCTGGCGGCGTATCCGGACCACCACCACACCGGGGAGCACTGCGTGGTCTGTCTGCTGACGGAGCAGGCGGTGCAGACCTTCCACCACGGCGGCCCGGAGCAGGCGGCGGCGCGGCTCATTTTGAGCGTAGCCTTTTTGGTGTTGGTCCTCCGGCCCTGGATACAGCACCAGGAACGGGATACCTTGGTTTCTCTGAATGTAAAATTGACGGATTGAAACGAGCTGGGCAGCAGACGCACAGGGCAAACGCTCTGGGCGCTCTTGTTGTTCTCTTCTTCAGACATCAAGTTTACATCCGGAGGTTTTATGAACACAAAACAATTTCATACGAAGTTTTTCGCTCTGCTGCTGGCCCTGTGCCTGGTGCTGGGGAATCTGCTCTCTGCCCAGGCTGCCAGCCGGGAGGCCATTCAGTCCTTGCAGAGCCAGCAGGCCAGCCTGACCGTGCAGACGGCGGAGCTACAAACCAAGCTGGACAAGCTGCGTTCTTCTCAGGGCCAAGCCCTGAACAAAAAGAATCTGGTGGAGCAGCAGCTCAATGTGCTCAACGAGCAAATTCAAGTCTCTCAGGAGTTGCTGGCGCAATACGCCCAGCAGATTACGGAGAAGGAAGCGGAGCTGGCAGAGGCCCAGGCGAAAGAAGCCGAGTATCAGGCGGCGTTTCAGCAGCGGGTGCGGGCCATGGAGGAGCGGGGCAATAGCTCCTATTGGTCCGTCCTCTTCCAGGCCACCAGCTTTTCGGATTTTCTGGACCGGATCGACATGATTGGAGAGATCATGGACTACGATGACCAAGTCCTGGATCAGCTGGCCGAAGCACGGCAGGCGGTGGCCCAGGCCAAGGCCGATTTGGAGACCAGCCGCCAGGGGCAGCAGGAGACGCTGGCCCGGCAGCAGAGCCAGCAAACCCAGCTCCAAGCCCAGCAAGCGGAGGTGGACCGGCTCATTCAGGAGATCACCAGCCAGAGCGCGGTCTATGCCCGGCAGATCGAGCAGTTGGAGGCCAGCCAGAACCAGGTTGCCCAGCAGATCGCCCAGGCAGAGGCGACCTATCAGAAGCAGTTGGCGGCAGAAAAGGCTGCCAAAGCCGCCGCGGAGAAGGCTGCCAGGCAGCAGAGCAGCGCGGCCTCGTCCTCCGGCAGTACATCCAGCGGACAGACGACGGCCAGTGCTTCCGGCTTTCTTTGGCCCATCGCCAGCTCCCACCGGGTTACGTCGCCCTATGGCTGGCGGACCCATCCCATCACGGGCAAACGGCATCTCCACGGCGGCATCGACATTGCGGCCCCCAACGGCACGCCGGTGATGGCATCGAAGAGCGGCGTGGTGGTGATTTCCCAGTACGGCTCGTCCTACGGCAACTATGTGGTCCTCTCCCATCCCGATGGGACCCGGACGCTGTATGCCCACCTCTCCCAACGGAATGTCTCACCCGGCGAGACGGTCAGCCAAGGGCAGACGGTGGGCTTGGTCGGCTCCACCGGTAGCTCTACCGGCAACCATCTGCACTTTGAGACGTGGACCGGCAGCAGTTCCAGCAGCCGAGTAGACCCCATGCAATTTTTCTGAATAGAACACAAAGCAGCGCTTTCCCAAACGAAACGGGAAAGCGCTGCTGTTTTACATTTGTTATGGGGCGGTTTCGCTCAGCAGGGCTTGCCACTCGTCGGCGGAGAGACCTGTGCTGAGACGCAGAGAGTAGGTGTAGGTGTCATCCGTCCAGAGGGCCAGGGTGTAGCGCTGGTCCTGGCCCTTCAGGGTGGCGTTGTTCTCAGGGAGGAGTTTTATGTCGGCATAGAGGTTGTAGTCGCCGGAGTTGTCCTCCGTGCCGAGGGACTGGCGGTAGGTAGCGCTCTGGTCGTCGGGGCCGGTGTAGGTGATCTCTGCCAAGCCTTCGTTATACGCAGTGTAGGTTGTGTTGACAGGGGCGAAGGGGAGAGTAGAGGGCTCCGTCACCGGGAAGCCCACGGCGTCGGACAGAGCCGCCAGGGTATCCACCTCGTGGAAAGGAACACCGGTGAGCTGGGGCGGCGGCGTTTCGTTCGGCCCGTCCCGGAACTGGGGCACGGCGAAGACGGCGGCTACGACCACCACCAGGCAGGCGGCCAGGGAAGCCCAGCGCCGCCAGGTCTGCTTTTGGGGGCGGAGGGGCACGATTTTCTGCTCCGGCTGGGGGGAGAGGTCGGCCTGCTGGACGTTGGTGAGGATACGCTCACGGGCCTCCGGGCTGAGTTTCACTTGTTCCATGAGTTCACGATAGGGATTCTGATTCGGCTTATCCAAGGGCACCCACCTCCTCCAAAAGCGGCTTGAGTTTCTCCCGCCCCCGCTTCAGGCGGGAGCGGACAGTGGTTTCTTTCTGGCCTAAAATTTGGGCGATCTGGGCGGTGGAGTAGCCCTCGTAGTAAAACAGATGGATGGCCTCGCGGTAGGGGATGGGGAGGGCTTTCACGGCCTCCCAAACGTAGGAGAGGTCCTCCCGCTCCTGAGCCACCAGGGTTTCCTCAAGTTGGTCAGCCTGGCGGTAGCCCTGGGCGCGGAGCAGATTTTTGCTGAGGTTCCCCGCCACCCGGAGGAGCCAGGCTTTCTCGTGGGCCGGGCTGTCCAGGGTGGGGGAGGTGCGGAGGTATTGAATGAGCGTGTCCTGCAAGATGTCCTCGGCGTCGCTCTGGTTATGAAGGTAGGAGTAGGCCAGGCGCAGGATGCTCTCGCCGTGCCGGTCCAGCAGGGCCACGGCCTGGTCGTTTACCTTCGCCCGGCTGGGCTGAAGGGGCGGCACCGGTTCCACGGCGGAGAAAAAGACGCGGCGAAGCGCCTCTTTCAGAGCCGAAAACCAGCCGCTTCCCAATCGGACACGGGGACAGCAGAGTGCAGACACGATGCAATACCTCCTCTCAGGCAAAAGTTAAGCCATGGCCTGAACCAGGGCGGTGATCTGGGCGGCGGACAGGCCGGCGTCGCTGTCGATGGCGAAGGTGTAGCCGTTTTGGGTCCAGACGGCCACGAAGACCTTGTTGTCGTTGCCCTTCAGGGTGACGGCGCTGCCCTTTACCTGGACGGTGCTGTTCTGGGCGTAGGTGTTGTAGTCGCCGCTGATGTCCTCGGAGCCGGCGGCCTTGCGCAGCAGAACGGACTGGTCCTTCTGGTTGGTGTAGACCACCTGGGTCATCTTGCTGTCCATGACGGAGATGGTGCGGTCGGCGTAGCCGTCGATGGTGTCAGGCACCTGGAAGGCAAAGCCGGTGAGCTTCTGGGCCTCGGCCAGGGAAGCGCAGTCATGGAAGGGGTTGGCGATTTGTGTGCTGCTGTCCGTCTTGGTGCTGATCTGGATGGTGCTGCCGTCCAGGGTGATGCTGCCGTTCTGGTAGTCCATCAGGGTCTTGAAGAAGTCCAGGGAGACGTAGGTGGTGCCGTTGGAGATGTAGGGGACAGCATCGTAAGAAATGGGGGAACTCATGCCCACCATATCCTCGTGACTGGTGGTGATGAAGTAGACGGTGTCACCGGGTCTGACCACGGTATAGATCTCTTGATTGTCCAGCTTGACCTCGCCGTCGGCCCAGGTGACGGTGAAGCCCAGCTTCTCGCCCAGGGCGCGGAGGGGAACCATGACGTGGCTGGTCACGTCGGTCTTCTGGCCATCGACCTGGATGGTCTGCTGATAGCCTGTGGTGGGGGCGGGGGAGATGACCATAGTGTCGTCCGTCAGAGCGTCGGCGTCGGCGGCCATGGCGGGCACGGCCATGAGACCGACAAGCATCAGGGAAGCAAGAGCAGTAACAGATTTTTTCATGGTTTTTTCGTCCTTTCATTTCTCTTGGTGAGACAGTGTATTTTGGAGCGGCTGTCTTGCCGTTCTGTCTTAAATACACCTGGGCAGGACGAAATGTTGCAGGGTTTTCAAAAAAACTGAAAAATTTTTGGAAAGTTACTGTTTTACTGTTTGGGCGGTAGGATTTCCAGAATGTGCCCGTCGGGGTCTTTGATAAAGTAAATGCCGCTGTCCAGCTCGTCGAAGAGGAGGCCCATCTCCCGGTGCTTGGCTTTCAGAGCGTCGAAATCCTGGGAACGCAGGGCAACGTGGGGGGTGT
>CAVCXN010000045.1:0-12026 GCA_963606215.1 uncultured Mycoplasmatota bacterium
GGGTCGGCGGCCCCATGTATTACATCAAGAACGGCCTGGGCAAGAACTGGAAGTGGCTGGGCGCGCTCTTCTGCATCTTCGGCGCTCTGGCTGCCTTCGGCATCGGCAACGCCGTGCAGGTGGGCAACATCACCTCTTCCATCAACACCGTGATCGTTTCCTTCGATCCAACCTTTGACAAGCAGTCCCTGGTCAATATCGTCCTGGGCATCATCCTGGTCATCCTGACCGCTGTGGTTCTCTTCGGCGGCATCAAGCGTCTGGGTGCCGTCACCGAGAAGCTGGTTCCTTTCATGGCTGTCATCTACATCATCGCCTGCCTGATTGTGGTCATCCGCTATGCCAACACCCTCCCCGCTGTCTTCCACGACATCTTCGAGGGCGCTTTCACCCCCAGCGGTGTTACCGGCGGTGCCGTTGGCTCCATGTTCCTGGTCATCACCTGGGGCGTCAAGCGCGGCGTGTTCTCCAACGAGGCCGGCCTCGGTTCCGCGCCGATCGCCCACGCCTCTACCTCTGAGACCGACTGCGTGAAGCAGGGCCTGTACGGTATCTTTGAAGTTTTCATGGACACCATCGTGATCTGCACTCTGTCCGGTCTGACCATCCTGTGCGCCGCCAAGGGTGCCGGCCTGGACCTGCACATCGGCACCCAGGGCAACACCTCCCTGAACGCCGCAGCCCTCGGCACCGTTTTTACCCAGAAGGGCGGTGCCATCATCATCGCGGTGGGCCTGGCTCTGTTCGCCTTCTCTACCGTCCTGGGCTGGTCCCTGTATGGCACCCGCTGCTGTGAGTTCTTATTCGGCCACAAGGCGATCAAGCCTTACCAGATTATCTTCGTCATCGTTGTTTTCGTGGGCGCTACCATGAAGCTGGATCTGGCTTGGTCCATTGCCGATACTCTGAACGGCCTCATGGCCATCCCTAACCTGATTGCTCTGGTCGCGCTGTCCGGCGTAGTCGTCCGCGAGACCAAGCGTCACTTCTCCGAGCTGCCCGGCAAGAAGTAAGTATCCTAAATCCGAATATCCTTACCCCCCCACGATCCTTTCTGAGAGGCCCCCGGCGGACGCAAGTCCCCGGGGGCCTCTTGGCGCCTTTCCTGCAAAAGCAAAGAAAAACGCACAGAGGGCCGGGCAGAAATGCAGGAAAGCTCTACAAACTATCGCTTGCGAAACGGGGGCGGGTATAGTATAATAAACTGTAAAAATCGAGGACTTTTTGTGACTGACGGAAGTGGGAAGGACCACAGGGAGCAAAAAGCATACTTGCGCCGACCGTCTGGGCAGTTCAATTTTCAAATGGAGGGAATTGGGCTGTCCTTTTTTACATTGGTTCTTCCTGGAAAACCACACAAAAAGCCCCGGCGTTCGGAGAGATCGCCCAGACCCCTCCGGGATACTGTCAATCAGAGAGGAAGGTTCGTTATGAAAAAAGTTGGCATTGTCATGGGCAGCGACAGCGATCTGCCGGTGGTGGAAAAGGCCATTGGCAAGCTGAAGGAATACGGCGTGCCCTACGAGGTCCACGTTTATTCCGCCCACCGCACCCCCGTGCAGGCGGCCGAATTCTCCCGCACGGCCCAGGAAAAGGGCTTCGGGGCCATCATTGCCGCCGCGGGCAAGGCCGCGCATCTGGCTGGGGCTTTGGCGGCAAACACCACGCTGCCGGTGATCGGCATCCCGGTCAAGTCCTCTACGCTGGACGGGCTGGACGCCCTGCTCTCCACCGTGCAGATGCCCACGGGCATCCCTGTGGCGACGGTGGCCATTGACGGGGCCGCCAACGCTGCCCTGCTCGCCATCCAGATCCTCGCCGTCTCTGACGAGGGGCTTTCCGCCAAGCTCAAGGCTGCGCGGGTGGCCGAGGCCAATAAAGTCCTGGAAAAGAACGCCGGGGTCGAAGCAGAATATAACCAGTAAGCCTTCGGGCCGTGAGAATGGAGGTAAAACACTATGGGTGGTTTTTGCGGCGCCATTTCCAGCCGTGACGTTGTGTTAGACGTTTATTTCGGTACAGACTATCACTCCCATCTGGGCACCCGCCGGGGCGGTATGGCCGCCTGGGACCCGGAGCTGGGCTTCCAGCGGGAGATCCACAACATCGAGAACGCCCCCTTCCGCACCAAGTTTGACAAGACGGTGGGGGAGATGGTCGGCAAGTGCTGCATCGGCAGCATCAGCGACACCGACCCCCAGCCCCTGCTGGTGCGCTCGGTCCACGGGACCTATGCCATCTGCGTGGTGGGCGTCATCCAGAACGAGGAAGCCATCATCCAGCAGATGTTAGGGGACGCCGACCGGCACTTTGAGGCCATGAGCGGCGGACGGGTCAACTCCAATGAGCTGGTGGCCGCCCTCATCAGCCAGCAGCCCACCATCGCCGAGGGCATCCGCTACGCCCAGAGCGTGGTGGAGGGGACCGTTTCTGTCCTCATTATGACCCCTGACTGCCTCATTGCGGGCCGGGACAAGATGGGCCGCCTGCCCATCCACATCGGCCAGGACGACGAGGGCTGCTGCGTGGCCTTTGAGACGTTTGCCTATCAGAAAATGGGCTATCATGACGCCTACGAGCTTGGCCCTGCCGAGGTCGTGAAAATTACCAAGGATGGCTGGGAGACGCTGCTGCCCGCCGAGAAAGAGATGCGCGTGTGCGCCTTCCTCTGGACCTATTACGGCTATCCCAACTCCAACTATGAGGGGGTCAACGTGGAGGTCATGCGGAACCGGAACGGCGCGAGCCTGGCCCGGACCGACAAGGCCAAGGGCGTAGCCCAGGACATCGACTTTGTCAGCGGCGTACCCGACTCCGGCACCCCCCACGCCATCGGCTACTCCAACGAGAGCGGCATTCCTTTTGCCCGCCCCTTCATTAAATATACTCCCACCTGGCCCCGGAGCTTCATGCCCACCAACCAGAAGGAGCGCGACCGGGTGGCCAAGATGAAGCAGATTCCCGTCCATGAGCTGATCGAGGGCAAGAAGCTCCTCTTCGTGGACGACAGCATCGTGCGGGGCACTCAGCTGCGCGAGACGGTGGAGTTCCTCTATGCCAACGGCGCGAAAGAGGTCCACATCCGCTCCGCCTGCCCCCCCATCATGTACGGATGTAAATTCCTGAACTTCTCCACCAGCCGCTCCCCCATGGAGCTGATCGCCCGCCGCACCGTCTACGACCTGGAGGGCGAAGAAGGGGAGAAGCATCTGGATGAATACAGCAACCCCAACACCGAGCGGGGCCAGAAGCTGCGGGAGGCCATCTGCCAGCAGCTGCACTTCACCTCGCTGGAATACCAGTCCCTGGACGAACTCATCAAGGCCATCGGCCTGGAGCCATGTAAGGTCTGCACCTACTGCTGGAATGGAAAGGAATGAGCGCAATGAATACTGCATCGAGATCTGACAGCTACGCTGCCGCCGGGGTGGACATCACCGCCGGGTACAAGGCCGTAGAACTCATGAAGACCCACATCGCCAAGACCATGACCGCCGGGGCCCTCTCCGACATCGGTGGCTTCGGCGGCCTGTTCGAGCTGGACCTGACCGGCATCACCAAGCCCGTCCTGGTCTCCGGCACCGACGGCGTGGGCACGAAACTCAAGCTGGCGTTCCTCATGGATAAGCACGATACCGTGGGCATCGACTGCGTGGCCATGTGCGTCAACGACATCATCTGTGTGGGCGCTAAGCCCCTGTTCTTCCTGGACTACATCGCCTGCGGCAAGAACGTCCCGGAGAAGATCGCTGACATCGTTTCCGGCGTGGCCGAGGGCTGCGTCCAGGCCGGCGCCTCCCTCATCGGCGGCGAGACGGCGGAAATGCCCGGCTTCTATCCCATCGACGAGTACGACCTGGCCGGATTCTCTGTGGGTGTGGTGGACAAGGAGAAGGTCTTTGACAAGACCAAAATTCAGCCCGGTGATGTTGTCATCGGACTGCCCTCCTCCGGGGTTCACTCCAACGGCTTCTCCCTGGTCCGCAAGGTCCTGGACGTGGAGCACGCCGATCTGAAGACCCCCGTGGAGGCCCTGGGCGGCAAGTCTCTGGGCGAGACGCTGCTGGCCCCCACCCGCATCTACGTCAAGAGCATCCTGGCCCTGATGGAGCAGGTCACGATCAAGTCCGTCTCCCACATCACCGGCGGCGGCTTCTACGAAAACATCCCCCGCAGCCTGCCCAAGGGCATGACCGCCAAGATCAAGGAGAGCGACGTGCCCGTGCTGCCCATCTTCGACCTCATCCAGGAGAAGGGCAATGTGCCCCGTCGGGAAATGTTCAACACCTTCAACATGGGCATCGGCATGACGGTTGTTGTCTCCAAGGACGAGGCAGACAAGGCACTGGACGCCCTGAAAGCCGCCGGAGAGCAGCCCGTCCGTCTGGGCGAGATCGTCGCGGGCGATGAGGGTGTCATCCTATGGTAAAGACCAAGATCGCCGTCTTAGTCTCCGGCGGCGGCACCAACCTGCAAGCCCTGCTGGACGCCCAGCAGAGCGGCATCCTCACTGCGGGGGAGATCGTGCTGGTCATCGCCAGCAACGACAAGGCGTATGCCCTCACCCGGGCAGCCAACGCGGGCGTGCCCACTGTGGTGTGCAGCCGTAAGGCCCTGGGGAGCCAAGAGGCGTTTGAGGCCGCCATCTCTCAGGCATTGGCCGAGCATGGCATCGAACTGATCATCATGGCTGGCTTTATGAGCATTCTCACCGAGAATTTCACCAGCCAGTGGCCCCGGCGCATTCTGAACATCCATCCCTCCCTCATTCCGTCCTTCTGCGGGAAGGGGTTCTATGGCTTGAAGGTCCATGAGGCCGCCTTAGCCTACGGGGTGAAGGTGACGGGCGCGACCGTCCACTTTGTCAACGAAGTGCCGGACGGGGGAGAAATTCTCCTGCAAAAGGCCGTGGAGGTCCTGCCCGGGGATACCCCGGAGATCTTGCAGCGCCGGGTGATGGAGCAGGCCGAGTGGAAGCTCCTGCCCCAGGCTGCGCAGAGGATATCGGAAGAGATCGGGAGGGAGAAAGCAGAATGAACGTCTACGAAAACCACGACCTGGCCGCACTGCTGGCCGGGAACACCTACCCCGGCCGGGGCATCGTCCTGGGAAAGACCGCCGACGGCAAGCAGTCCGTCGCCGCCTACTTCATCATGGGCCGCAGCGAGAACAGCCGCAACCGGGTCTTTGTGAAAGAGCCGGACGGCATCCGCACGGAAGCCTTTGACCCGGCGAAGCTGGCTGACCCCAGCCTCATCATCTACCACCCGGTCCGTCAGCTGGGCCGCGCCCTGATCGTCACCAACGGAGACCAGACCGACACCATCCGAGACCATCTCGAAATCGGTGAGTCCTTTGAGCAGGGCCTTCGCACCCGGGCGTTTGAGCCGGACGGCCCCAACTGGACCCCCCGCATCTCCGGCCTGCTCTCCGCCGACGGCAGCTATAAGATGTCCATCCTGAAAAGCGCCGACGCGGAAGGCTCCGCCTGCGCCCGGTATACCTATGAGTATCCCGGCGTGAACGGCGTGGGGCATTTCCTCCACACCTATGTGCAGGACGGAAACCCCATCCCCACCTTCCAGGGGGAGCCGGAGCGGGTGGCCGTCACCGGCACGCTGGACGAGTTTGCAGAAATGATCTGGAACAACCTCAACGAAGCCAATAAGATTTCTCTCTACGTCCGCTTCACCGATCTGGCCACGGGCGCGTACCAGGAGAAGCTGTACAATAAAAATAAGTAAGACCGGGGGAGCGAACAATGAAAAAATTAGAACTGAAATACGGCTGCAATCCCAACCAGAAGCCCGCCAGCATTACCGTGAGCGACGGACGGGACCTGCCCCTGGAGGTGCTGGGCGGCAAGCCGGGCTACATCAACTTCATGGATGCCCTGAACTCCTGGCAGTTGGTGAGGGAGCTGAAGGAGGCTACCGGCCTGCCCGCCGCCGCTTCCTTTAAGCACGTCTCTCCCGCCGGGGCCGCTGTGGGCCTGCCCCTGAGCGAGACGGACAAGGCCATTTACTTTGTGAATCCTGAGGCAGAGCTCACCCCCCTGGCCTGCGCGTACATCCGCGCCCGGGGCGCGGACCGCCTCTGCTCCTACGGCGATTGGGCGGCCCTGAGCGACACCTGCGACGCCGCCACCGCCGCTTACCTGAAGCCGGAAGTTTCCGACGGCGTCATTGCCCCGGACTACACCCCCGAGGCCCTGGAAATCCTCAAGGCCAAGAAGAAGGGAAATTATAATATCGTCAAGATCGACCCCAATTACATCCCCGCCGTGCAGGAGCACAAGGACGTGTTCGGCATCACCTTCGAGCAGGGGAGAAACAACTTCAAGATCGACGAATCCCTGCTGACCAATCTGGTCACGGAAAATAAGGAACTGCCCGACGCGGCCAAGCGGGACATGATCGTGGCCCTCATCACCCTCAAGTACACCCAGTCCAACTCCGTGTGCTACGTGAAGGATGGCCAGGCCATCGGCGTGGGTGCGGGCCAGCAGAGCCGCATCCACTGCACCCGTCTGGCGGGCAGCAAGGCCGACAACTGGTATCTCCGCCAGCATCCCAAGACCCTGGGCCTGCAATTCCTGGACCATATCCGCCGCCCCGACCGGGACAACGCCATCGACGTGTACCTCTCCGACGAGTACGAGGACGTGCTGCGGGACGGCGTGTGGCAGAACACGTTCAAAGTTCGCCCCGAGCCTTTGACCGCGGAGGAGAAAAAGGCTTGGATTGCCACCCAGACCGGCGTGACCGTGGGCAGCGATGCCTTCTTCCCCTTCGGCGACAACGTCGAGCGGGCCAGAAAGTCCGGCGTTTCCTACATCGTGGAGCCGGGCGGGTCCATCCGGGATGACAACGTCATCGAGACGGCGAACCGCTACCATATGGTCATGGCCTTCACCGGGATGCGCCTGTTCCATCACTAAGCAAGGAGGTCATTTCCCATGAAGATTCTCGTAGTAGGCGGCGGCGGCCGGGAGCACGCCATCATCAAGAGCCTGAAAAAAAGCCCCCGCGTTTCTGAGATCTACGCCGCCCCCGGCAACGGCGGCATTGCCGCTGATGCCATCTGCACCGGCATCGGCGCCAAAGATTTAGACGCCATCACCGCCTTTGCCAAGGACAACGCCATTGACTTTGCCGTGGTTGCCCCCGACGATCCCCTGGTCCTGGGCGCCGTGGACAAGCTGGAAGCCATCGGCATTCCCTGCTTCGGCCCCAACAAGGCTGCCGCCATTCTGGAGGGCAGCAAGGTCTTCTCCAAGGACCTGATGAAAAAATACCACATCCCCACCGCTGAGTATGCCGTCTTCGACGACATGGACAAGGCGCTGGCGTATTTGAAGACCGCCCCCATTCCCACCGTGGTCAAGGCCGACGGCCTGGCTTTGGGCAAGGGCGTCACCGTCGCCATGACCCGCGAAGAGGCCGAGGAAGCTGTCCGTGCCTGCATGGAGGATAAGATTTTCGGCGAGAGCGGCAGCCACATCGTGATTGAGGAATTTTTGACCGGCCCCGAGGTCTCCGTCCTGTCCTTCACCGACGGCAATGTAGTCATCCCCATGGTGTCCTCTATGGACCACAAGCGCATCGGCGACGGCGACACCGGCCCCAACACCGGCGGCATGGGCACCATCGCCCCCAACCCCTATTACACGGACGAGATCGCCAAAACCTGCATGGAGACGATCTTCCTGCCCACCATGCACGCCATGAACGCCGAGGGCCGGACCTTTAAGGGCTGCCTGTACTTCGGCCTGATGCTGACCGAAAACGGACCCAAGGTCATCGAGTACAACTGCCGCTTCGGGGACCCGGAGACCCAGGTGGTCCTGCCTCTGCTGGAAAGCGACCTGCTGACCATCATGGAGGCCACCGCCAAGGGCGAGCTGGCCAAGACCAAGGTCAGGTTCAGCGACAAGTCCGCCTGCTGCCTGGTGCTGGCCTCCAACGGTTACCCCAAGAAGTATGAGACGGGCTATCCCATCACCATCCCCGCTGACCTGGACGCCGAGGTCTATGTGGCCGGGGCCAAGCTGGACGACGGGGTTTTGAAGACCTCCGGCGGCCGGGTCCTGGGTGTGACCGCCATCGGCGACACCCTGAAGGAGGCCATCGACAAAGCCTATCGCGAGGGCGCCAAGGTCAAGTTTGAAAACGCATACTGCCGCAAGGACATCGGAGCCAGAGCCCTGCGCGCAGAGGAAGAGGTAAAATAATGGTATATCGGGTATATGTTGAAAAGCGCCCCGGCCTGACCGCCGAGGCCGATGCCCTGACCGGGGATATTCGCACCCTGCTGGGCATCTCCTCTCTGGAAAGCCTGCGCCTGTTCAACCGCTACGACGTGGAGAACATCACGCCGGAGCTGTTTGACTACAGCGTGAAAACCATCCTGTCCGAGCCCCAGCTGGACGTGACCACCGACACCCTGCCGGAGGGGGGCATCCTCTTTGCTGTGGAGTACCTGCCCGGCCAGTTTGACCAGCGGGCCGACTCCGCCGCCCAGTGTATCCAGATCCTCTCCCAGGGGGAGCGGCCTCTGGTCCGCTCTGCGCGGGTGTATCAGTTAAACGGCAAGCTCACCGCCGAGGAAGTGGGGGCCATCAAGAAGTACCTCATCAACCCCGTCGAGGCGAGGGAGGCTTCCCTGGAACCCTTCGACACCCTGGCCATGACCTATGACATCCCGGAGACCGTCGCCACCCTGACCGGCTTCCGCGATTTGGACGAGGCTGGCTTAGAGAAGATGGTGGCCGATTACGGCCTGGCCATGGACGTGGACGACCTGCGTTTCTGCCGGGACTACTTCCAGTCCGAGGACCGGGACCCCACCATGACCGAGCTGCGGGTGATCGACACCTATTGGTCCGACCACTGCCGCCACACGACCTTCCTCACCACCATCGACGGTGTGGAGTTTGCCAGCCCCATCCTCCAGCAGACCTATGAGGACTATCTGGCCACCCGGAAAAAGCTCAACCGCACCAAGCCCATCAACCTCATGGACATCGGCACCATCGTGGCCAAGCTCCTGAAAAAGCAGGGCAAACTGGGCAAACTGGACGAGTCCGAGGAGATCAACGCCTGCACCGTGAAAATCAAAGTGGATACGGACAGCGGCAAGGAAGACTGGCTCCTGCTCTTCAAGAACGAGACCCACAACCACCCCACCGAGATCGAGCCTTTCGGCGGCGCGGCTACCTGCGTGGGCGGGGCCATCCGTGACCCCCTGTCCGGCCGTTCCTATGTCTACGCCGCCATGCGCGTGACGGGCGCCGCCGACCCCCTCAAGCCCATTGAGGAGACCATGGCCGGGAAGCTGCCCCAGCGCACCATTGTCACCAAGGCCGCCGCAGGCTACAGCTCCTACGGCAACCAGATCGGCCTGGCCACCGGCCAGGTGGACGAGCTGTATCACCCCGGCTATGCCGCCAAGCGCATGGAGATCGGCGCGGTCATCGCCGCCGCTCCCGCTGCCAACGTCCGCCGCGAGCGTCCCCAGCCCGGCGACCTGGTCATTCTGCTGGGTGGCCGGACCGGGCGCGACGGCTGCGGCGGTGCCACCGGTTCTTCGAAATCTCACACCACCGAGTCTCTGGAGACCTGCGGGGCCGAGGTCCAGAAGGGCAACGCCCCCGAGGAGCGCAAGCTCCAGCGCCTGTTCCGCAACGCCGAGGCATCCCGTCTCATCAAGCGCTGCAATGACTTCGGCGCGGGCGGCGTGTCCGTCGCCATCGGCGAGCTGGCCGAGGGCCTGGACATCGACCTGAACAAGGTGCCCAAGAAGTACGAGGGCCTGGATGGGACCGAGCTGGCCATCAGTGAATCCCAGGAGCGCATGGCCGTGGTCGTCGAGGCCCAGGACGCCCCCCGCTTCATGGAGCTGGCTGCCCAGGAGAACCTGGAATCCACCGTTGTGGCCACCGTCACCGGCAAGGGCCGCCTGACCATGACCTGGAACGGCAACACCATTGTAGATATCGCCCGCTCCTTCCTGGATACCAACGGCGTGGAGAAGCACATCACCGCCATTACCGAACAGCCCGAGTCCATCCTGAAGGACCAGGTGAAGGACTTCAGGAAGGGCTACCTGGACCTGGCCGCTGACCTGAACGTCTGCTCCAAGCGCGGCCTGTCCGAGCGGTTTGACTCCACCATCGGCAGCGGGGCCGTCCTGATGCCCTTCGGCGGCAAGAACCAGCTGACCCCTACTCAGGCCATGGTCACGAAAATTTCCGTCGAGAAGCAGGACACCGACACCTGCTCCCTGATGGCCTGGGGCTACAACCCCTATATCACTGAGAAGAGCCCCTATCACGGCGCTTACCTGGCCGTGGTGGAGTCCGTCTCCAAGCTGGTCGCCACCGGCGCAGCGCTGAAGGAGACGTACCTGAGCTTCCAGGAATACTTTGAGAAGCTGGGCAAGGACCCCGCCCGCTGGGGTAAGCCCCTGGCCGCCCTGCTGGGTGCCTTCCGCGCCCAGAAAGAGCTGGAAATTGCGGCCATCGGCGGCAAGGACTCCATGAGCGGCTCCTTCAATGACCTGGATGTTCCCCCCACCCTTGTTTCCTTCGCGGTCACGACGGATAAAATTAAGAATATTGTCTCCCCCGAGTTCAAGGGCGCGGACCATCCCGTGGTCTGGCTCTGCCCCGAGTATGGTCCCGACGGCCTGCCCGTGGTCTCCTCCCTCAAGCAGGTGTATCAGACCGTCAACAAGCTCATGAAGAAGGGCAAGGTCCTGGCCGCTTACACGCCCACCTACGGCGGCGTGGCCGAGGCTGTGCTGAAGATGACCCTGGGCAACGGCCTGGGCTTCCGCTTTGATGACGGCTGCACTATGGACGAGCTGTTCTCCTATGCCTACGGCTCCTTCGTCCTGGAGCTGACCGAGCCGCAGCAGATCGGCCTGCCTCTGGGCACCACCACCGCCGAGCCTGGCCTGACCTGGCAGAGCAATACCGTCACCGGTGAGGAACTGCTGGCCGCTTACGAGAACAAGCTGGAGCCCATCTACGCCTGCAACATCGAGCAGAAGCAGGAGAATATCCCCACCCTGTCCCACGAGAGCGACAGCTGGAAAAAGCCCCTCATCAAGGCTGCCAAGCCCAAGGTCCTCATCCCCGTCTTCCCCGGCACGAACTGCGAGTACGACGCGGCCAAGGCCATGCGCAACGCCGGGGCTGAGCCGGAAATCCTGGTCATCAAGAATCTGACCGCCGCAGGCATCGCGGAATCTATGGATGCCGTTGCGAAAGCTCTGGGTGAGGCACAGATTGTGTTCCTGCCCGGCGGCTTCTCCGGCGGCGACGAGCCGGACGGCTCCGCCAAGCTCATCACGTCCTTCTTCCGGGCGGCTAAGATCAAGGACCAGGTCCATGACCTGCTGAAGAACCGGGACGGCCTGATGCTGGGCATCTGCAACGGCTTCCAGGCGCTCATTAAGCTGGGCCTGGTGCCCTACGGCGAGATCATCGACACCGATGAGAGTTGCCCGACCCTGACCTATAATACGATTGGCCGCCACCAGTCCCGCCTGGTGCGGACCCGTGTGGCCTCCAACCTCTCCCCCTGGCTGATGAACACCAAGCCCGGCGAGGTCTACACCGTGCCCATCTCCCACGGCGAGGGCCGCTTCCTGGCCTCCGAAGAGCTGGTGAAGAAGCTGGCCGAAAACGGCCAGATCGCCACCCAGTATGTGGACCTGAACGGCACCCCCACCGCCGACATCCACTTCAACCCCAACAACTCCGTCTGGGCTGTGGAGGGCATCACCTCTCCCGATGGCCGCGTGTTCGGCAAGATGGGCCACAGCGAGCGGACCGGGGCAGGTCTGTACCGCAACGTGCCCGGTGCGTATGATATGAAGCTCTTCCGTTCTGCGGTGGAGTATTTTAAGTGATATTTCGAGAAGAATGAAAGGAGGAGCCTGACATGGCTTTTTACTATTCCGAACCCTCCCACACCTTCAGCGAGTACCTGCTGGTGCCCGGGTTCACCTCTGAGGAG
>CAVCXN010000046.1:0-4756 GCA_963606215.1 uncultured Mycoplasmatota bacterium
TCCTCATGCCGTCCGCAGCCGGGGCACTGGTCCCCGATGATGCCGGAGAAGCCGCACACAGGGTCCCGGTCCACCGGATGGTTTACCGAGCCATAGCCGATGCCCTTTTCCTTCATGCAGCGGATGACCCGCTCGAAAGCATCCAGGTTCTCCGTGGGGTCGCCGTCCATCTCGATGTAGCTGATGTGCCCGGCGTTGGTCAAAGCATGATAGGGGGCCTCGATGGAAATTTTATCGTAGGCAGAGATGGGGTAGTACACCGGCACATGGAAGGAGTTGGTGTAGTAATCCCGATCCGTCACGCCGGGGATGCTGCCGTACTTCTCCTTGTCGATCTTCACAAACCGGCCGGACAGCCCCTCAGCAGGGGTGGCCAGCAGAGAGAAGTTCAGGCCGCGCTTTTCGCTCTCCTGGTCCATTCTGGCCCGCATATGGCCGATGATCTCCAAGCCCAGCACTCTGGCCCGCTCGCTCTCGCCGTGGTGCTCACCAATGAGCGCCTTCAGCGTCTCCGCCAGGCCGATGAAGCCCACGGACAGGGTGCCGTGCTTCAGCACCTCCCGGACCTCGTCGTTCCAGTCCAGCTTGTCCGAGTCGATCCAGACGCCCTGCCCCATCAGGAAGGGGGCGTTCTTCACTTTCTTGCGGCACTGGAACTCAAAGCGCTCCATGAGCTGGTCGATGCACAGATCGATCATCCGGTCCAGGCTCTCGAAGAAGAGGTTGATGTCCCCCTTGGCCTTGATGCCCAGGCGGGGCAGGTTGATGGTGGTAAAGGACAGGTTGCCCCGACCGTTGCAAATCTGCCGGTTGGGGTCCACTACGTTCCCGATCACGCGGGTGCGGCAGCCCATGTAGGCAATCTCCGTCTCCGGGTGGCCCTCTTTATAATATTGCAGGTTAAAGGGCGCGTCCACAAAGGAGAAGTTGGGGAAGAGCCGCTTGGCCGAACAGCGGATCGCCAGCTTGAACAGGTCATAGTTCGGCTCGCCGGGATTATAGTTGACGCCCTCTTTCACGCGGAAAATCTGGATGGGGAAGATGGGCGTCTCCCCGTTGCCCAACCCGGCTTCCGTAGCCAGCAGGATATTTTTCATGACCATCCGACCCTCGGGGCTGGTGTCCATGCCGTAGTTGATGGAGGAGAACGGCGTCTGCGCCCCGGCACGGGAGTGCATGGTGTTCAGGTTGTGGATGAGCGCTTCCATGGACTGGTAAGTGGCCCGGTCCGTCTCCTTCACGGCCCGGTGGTGGGCGAAGCTCTGGCACTTGCGCATCTCTGCCTCGTCCTGGCTGTAATGCTCCAGCAGGAAGGGCAGCTCGGCATCAAAATACGCCTGGCAGTCCTCCAGCTTGGGGTACAGCCCCGTGTCAGCCTCGATCTTCTGGAGGTTGGCCTTGATCTCGCTGTCAGGATCGGTCTTGTCCTCCAGCAGCATCATGGCCCGGGCCAGGTTCTGGCGGTAGATGCGCTTAAAGGTCTTCCGCACGCCGATGGCCATGGAGTAATCAAAGTTCACGATGGCCTGTCCGCCGTGCTGGTCGTTCTGGTTGGACTGGATGGCGATGCAGGCCAGGGCAGAATAGGAGGCGATGTCATTCGGCTCCCGCAGCGTCCCATGCCCCGTGGAAAATCCCCCCTCAAAGAGCTTGATGAGGTCGATCTGGGTGCAGGTCGTGGTGCCCATGGGCGCAAAATCCATGTCGTGAATGTGGATGTCGCCGTTGGCATGGGCGCGGGCGTGCTCGGGGTTCATAACGAACATCTGGTAGAACTGCTTCGAGCCTTCGCTGCCATATTTCAGCATGGTACCCATGGCGGTGTCACCGTCGATGTTGGCGTTCTCGCGCTTGATGTCGCTTTCCTCCGCGGAGGAAAAGGTGATGTCCTCATAAATTTTCATGAGGCGGGTGTTCATCTCCCGGGCACGGCTGCGCTCGGAGCGATAGAGGATGTAGGCTTTGGCCGTCTGCACATAGCCGTTGTCCATCAGCACCCGCTCCACGATGTCCTGGATATGCTCCACGTCGGGGCAGGGTCCGCCCTCCACCTCCAGCACCGAAGCCACCTCATGGGCTAGCTTGGCAGCAGTGTCGTCGTAGCCGGGTTTGTAGGTGGCCTGAAATGCTTTGTTGATCGCGTCAGCGATCTTATTCTCATGGAAGGGGACCACTCGACCGTCCCGTTTCCGAATCTGCTGTACCGTGGTCATGAGGCGCTTCGCTCCTTTTCTCATTTCCTTAATTTGCAAACAAGATACCCAGTTTGACAGGGTATCTTGTGGTCTATTCCAAAAGGAAACACATCATCTTGTGTCTTCTGTTTTTCAGCATTCACATGATAGCACCCGTTGCCAGCTCCGTCAAGTCTTGACGCTCCAAATTATTGCACAAAAATTAGGGGCCGTCTGTGACCTCGACACGCTTGGATTTCACCGGAAATTTTTTCCACTCTGAAAAGTCCTTATCTGCCAGTCTTTCCCGGCTTCCGGAAAAATTTTTTCAATTTTATAGCTCTGCACAAACGCCCTCACGCTGTCTCGGCAAAGCGATACTCCACCTGAAGGTGACAGGGCAGGATCGCCTCCACCCGTTCTTTCAGCCGCGGAAAGTCCTCCGGCACCCCCACGACGCCGGGAAACGACACCTCCACCACCTGCTTCGTCTCCGTCTCCTCCACCTCCGCCGGGATGCCGCAGCCCCGCAGAGTGTCGTTCATAGCAGCCAGCGTAAAGGCCCCGCTGCCGATGCGCAGCAGCGCCGCGATGGTCCCCCGCAGGGCCTCCGGTGTATCCTCTTCTCCCCGCTCCCGGCCCAGCAGCTCTAACATCCGGTCCAGGCCCTCCCCCTGGGCCGTGGTCAGGTTCATCTCCCGCTGCAGCTCTGTCAGCGCATCGGCCACGCCATCCAGCGCCGCCCCCTCGCTCTGCAATTCGCCCCACTGGAATGAGCCTTCCCAGCGGTACACGCCCAGCGGCTCCAGCAGGTCCCTCAAATTCTGTCCATGGTTCATCGCAGTTCCTCCACAGAGAGCTTCCCCAGCACCGGCAGCTGGCCGCGCCCCACCGTCACGTCGTTCACTGGTCCCTGAATCTGATAGTTCGCCACGCCGTCCACAGCAAAAACCTTCTGTCCGATCTGGGCCAGCAAAATATTCTGCCCCAGCAGCTTCCCGTCAAACCAGTCCCGCAAAGCCGCCTTGACCCGGTTGATGACCGGCCCCGGCAGCAGTCCCTCCTTCGGCTTCACCGAAAGGATGAGGTCCACCGTCACCGTCTCCGGTGCCAAGACTTTTACATCCACCGCGATCTCCCGCTGTTCCGCCAGCAGCGCCTGCACCTGGCTCACCAGCGCCGCCCCCGGCACCCCGCCGGCCGAGCTAATGACCACGTCCACCGTCCCGATGCCCCGGTTCTTCGGCAGAACGCTCACCGCGCACACGCCCTCCACCGCCAACGTCTGCTGGGCATAGGCCGCTGCGTTGGTCCCGTTGGGCAGCTGGCGATACGTCACCAGAATGCGGGCGCGAAATTCTTCGTCGTCCTCTTCCTCCCGGCCGCCCACAAAGGCCGCCGGATTGGTGCAGGCCGCGATGCCTGCCGGAGCCACCGACATGGTGCGGATGAGGCCCGCCGCCGTGTTTCCACTTGGCCCAGCCTCCACCGCCTGGGCCAAGACATCCACCGACAGGCTCCCCGCCGGAAGCACCGCTTCCTCCACCGTCTCAAAGGCCACCTGTCCCGCCGTGAGACACACCGTCCCCTTGGGGATGGACAAATCTTCCCCCGCCGCCGTCTGCACAGAAAAGCGGAGCTTTCCCTCCGCCTTGGTCACCGTCTGCCGGGTCAGCCCCCGCAGGAACCCATGCTTGTCCAGCTCTTCCCCTGTGGCCGTCTGGGGAAAGCACTGCTTCCGGGTCCAGTCCAGCTCGGCGTACAGCCCATAGACCTGCGCCGCCAGCGCATACATGCGCACCGCCGCCTCCCCTGCCGCGGCCTCCATAGCGGTCTGCTGGGCAAAGACCTCTGTCATCTCCTGATACAGTTCCTCTGCTGTTTTCATTTCCCTCGCTCCTTTCTCTCGCCGCTCAAGCTCCAACCACCAGGTCACTGGCGTCCAAGGTCACGTCCAGACTCTCGTCTTCCCAAGCCACGGATACCGTCAGGGTCTGCGTCTCCTCCTCCCAGACCGCCCCCAGCACCCGCAGGTCCCGCTCCCCGGCCAACGCCTCCGCCGCGTAGCTGGCCCCCAACGCCCCCCGCGTCGAGGGCTTCTCCCGAAATATCTGATACAAGCGGCTCCCCACCTCCGGCAGCAGCGGAAACCCGCCCCGCCGGGCCGTCAGCAGAAAATACACGCGCTCCAACACGCCCTCCGCGCCGCTGGCCAAGGCAAAGCCGCCTGCCCCGTCCGGCACATAGTCGCCGTTTCGCAGCTTCGCCGCCGTCATCCCTCCACCTCCGTTCCATTCACCAAAAGGCTGCCCGAAATCTCCACCGGACCCACCAAACAGATACGCCCGTCCGCCGTCAGCCGAATGCCCACGCCATCCTTCACCGAAAGAAACACCTCCCCCGCCGGGACCTCCTGCCCCGCCGGTGTCCCAATGATACAAGGCGTACCCTCCGCCCCGCCTTTCACCACCAGCACAGCATCCCCCCGCTTCGGCGTCCAATGATACCCACCGGGCAAGCACACCGCCACCGCCCGCCGCTCCCCGGCCAAGGACACCCCCGCCGGAGCCCCAGGCAATGTC
>CAVCXN010000047.1:0-4150 GCA_963606215.1 uncultured Mycoplasmatota bacterium
GTTTCGATTTGCATCACACACGGATAAAAAGCGGCTTTTAATTGAGCATCAAATTCATAAACAGCGGATAGTTGATCGAAATTTCCATAGGTAACACGATTTCTGGCATTGCCAATATAACGATACCCTTTATATCCATGATAATAGCCCATATTTCTAAATTTTTGAATTTGTTCTGCTCCAGAAATTTTGATGTTCTTTTCTTGTTGGAGATAACATATTAAGCTGTCTAAATTTTTTGGCCTTACCTGTTTCTCTTTCATACGGATGGCTCTCCCTTCTGGCTGAGCTGAATGAGCTTCCGCAATCTATGGCTGAGGGAGGATTTGGTCACCGGTGGGTCGCAGAGAGCGGCCAGTTGGGAGAGGGAAAGCTCCGGGTGCATCTCCCGCAGCTGCGCGGCTTCTTGCAGCTTGGGGGTCAGCTCGTCCAGGGCTCCGCTCTCCCGCAGGCGCTGGATGGCCCGGCGCTGCTCTAAGGCCGCGTCCACGGTCTTGTCCACGTTGGCGGCCTCGCAGTTGACGCGGCGGTTGACGCCGTTGCGGAGAAATTTCTCCGCTTTCGTGTTCATCAGCGTCATGGCCGCGATGGGCGCGCCGATGGCGGTGAGCAGATCCTCGATGGCCTCGCTCTGCTTGAAATAGGTGATGTAGTTGGATTTCCGGGTCGTCTCCTTGGGGGCGTAGCCCAGCTCTAAGAGCAGGGTGTTGAGCTCCCGGCTGACCCGCAGGTGGGTGGTTGCCAGCTCCAGATGATAGCCCTTCTGGGGATCCGTCACAGACCCGCCTGCCAGGAACGCCCCGCGCAGAAAGGCCAGGCGGCAGTGCTCCTCTTCCAAGGCCCCGAAGTTGATGTGGTGGGCGGGGCCGGCAGGGTCAAAGGCGCACTGCTCCCACAGCATCGCCACTTTCTCCGGCGAGGTGATGCGGAAGATGCGTTTCCCCGGCGCATCGGGGTCGCTCTTTTCGTCGAAGGACAGGCCGAAGGCCCGGTGGAACAGCCCCGGTAAACGCTGGGCGAAGGCGGGGGACTCCGTGACGATCTTCACCTCCCGCAGGGAGAAGCGGTTGCAGTACAGCAGCACCCCACAGGCTTCCGCCTGGGTGCAGCATTTTTTGCCCAGCTTGGCCCGGCACAGCTCGGCTTTGACATCCGCCGCAAAAGACATGGTGGCTTCCTCCTTTATCATTTGCAGGCTTTTTCCTGCGCTTTGCTTACCGGCTGATATCCCGGTGCGTCTCCTCCACCCGGTAGCCCTTCTGCTTGATGAACTCCGTGATGGCGTGGGCGATGGCGACCGAGCGGTGGTGCCCGCCGGTGCAGCCGATGGCGATGACCAGGTTGGACTTGCCCTCCTCCACATACTGGGGCAGCAGGAACGACAGCATCTCTTCCAGATGCCGCATGAATTCCGTGGTCTGTCGGTAGCCGAAGAGGAAGGCCCGCACCGCTTCCTCCAGGCCCGTACACTCTTTTAGCTCTGCAATATAATAAGGATTGGGTAGAAAGCGCACGTCAAAAACCAGGTCTGCGTCGATGGGGATACCGTACTTGAACCCAAACGACGTGACCGCCACGGTGATGGACTCATCCGGCGCGCCCATCCCGAACAGGCGCAGCAGCTCCCCCCGGAACTTGGAGAGATTCAAGCCGGAAGAGTTGAGGATATGGCTGGCCCGGCTGCGGACCGGCTCCAGCGCCATGCGCTCCATCTTCACCGCCTCGGGCAGCGCGTAGCCCTGGCGGGTGAGGGGATGGGTGTGGCGCGTCTCCTTGTAGCGGCGGATGATATCCTCGTCGGCGGCCTCGATGAAGAGCAGCTGATATTCCAGGTCCATCTCCCGCAGGCCGTCCAGCGCCTGGAACAGCTCGTCAAAGGTCTGCCCGCCGCGGATATCCGTCACCAGCGCCACGCGGCTGTATTTTCCCGTCCCGGCCCCGGCCATGCACAGCCCGGCAAAGCTGGTGATGAGGGCCACGGGCATGTTATCCACGCAGTAAAACCCCAAGTCCTCCAAAAACGCCGCCGCGGAACTCTTGCCCGCCCCGGACATGCCGGAAATAATAATAAATTCCATCCGTTCGCCCCCTTTGAGGATTTGATTTTATTTTTTAGTATACCATAGGTCAGGCGGGGGGTGCAAGACGTTGGGAAGATAGGAAAAAAGAGAGCCACGAGCGGCTCTTTTTTCACATAATATCTTTCTACGACGGTGAGCTTGGGTAGTACCTTGGGTAACTTGGGTAGTCGCTTGGGTAGCTTGGGTAGTAGCTTAGGTAGTACCTTGGGTAGTGCCTTGCGCTGTTACTTACCAGGTGCTGTCTGCGTTACGCTCCCTGTAGCCAGGTCCACGACGAAGGTGTAGGTTCCGGCCTGATGCACGTCCTGCACGGCCTTGTCGAAGCGGTAGGTATAGGTCAGGGTCCCGTCCTTGCACTGGATGGAGGTGGGGGCCTCCTGGCGGACGGCGGTGGTCTTTACGCCGGGGAGGGTGACGACGGTGCCTTCACCGGGCTGGGAACCGGCTTTATAGACCAGGATCAGCTCATCCTGATGCCCGCCGTGGGGCAGACCGCTCTGAACGCGCTCAAGGATGGTGCAGGTGCTTGTCTCCTCCATCCAGGTCACATTGTCCACGCCCTGTAGCTTTTCGGCCAGCGCCGTGCGGTACTTGTCCTGCTGGTGCAGGACGGCGTAGGGGTCAGTGGGGAACGCGGCTTGGAACTGCTCCGCCGTGAAGCGGCCCTGTTTGACCAGCTGCTCCCACAGGGGCGTGCTCGTCCCCTTGACGGGTGCGAAGAGGGCGGCGGTGGTGATGCGGACCATCTCGCCGCGGGTCAGGGTGGCCCAATCTGTCTGGGCGGGCAGGACACCGGCCTTGAGTGCGGCGTCCCAAGGCATATTCCAGAAGAAGTCCGTGCCGTCCTGATACCCCAGCGCCCGGAGCATGAAGGTCAGATACATGGCGGTCGTGACCTGGGAATCCGCGCCGAACTTGGTGGCGGAGACGCCCTTAGTCAGGCCCTTCTGGTTGGCGTAGCTGACGGCGCCGTTGGCCCAAGCGGGCACGTCGGTGTAAGGATGATTCTTCGCCGTCCCCTCCTGGTCGCCAGCGCCCAGCGCCCGGATGAGCATGGTGATGCCCTCAGCCCGGTTGGGCTGGCGGTCCAGGACGTAGTTGGTGGAGCCGTCGGCGTTGGTCCCGGCCCCCTGGAACAGGCCGAGCTGGTTGAGCTGCTGGGCCAGAGCCAGGTCACTGCCGGCGGGGGCCTGGGCGGTGGTTTCGCTGTACTGCCAGGTGGTGTAAGTGGGCTGGTCGGCCTGGGTTTCCGTGACGACCTTCAGCGCGCCGTTGGAGAGCCAGGAGACTTCCAGAATGTCGTCGTTGGTGCCCTGGGGGGCGGAGAGGGTCTTGGCGGTGCCGCTGGTCAGGTCAAAGACCTTGGCGTTCCGGGCGTTACTGCCGTCGGGGAGATAGACCAGCGCCAGCTTGGAGCCGTCGGCGTTGAACGCCTGGACGCTCCGGGTCCGCAGGGTACCGCCGAGCTTTTCCTCCAGCACCGGCGTCAGGGCCGCCTTGCCCTCGAACTTGCCGACGTAGACCGTGTCGTTGGCCTGGTTCGTGTAGGCGATGCGTCCGGCCTGAGTGGAGAGGATCTGGACGGTGGAAGCCGCAAATTGCAGCGTGACCTCACTGCCGTCCCGCCCGACCACGACGAAGGCGCGGTCCTTGTCCCCCAGGGACTTGACGCACAGGGCGTGGTCAGCATCGACCCAAGCCGTGATCTCATAAGTATCCTTGTCCGGCAGGGGAACGGGCGTCGGCTGGGTCCCCGGCGTGTCCGTGATGTAGTTGTCGCTGAGCTTCGTCCAGGTGCCGGTCTGCCCCTCGGCGGCGAAGGCGCAGACGCTCAAAGACAGCGCCAGAGCCAACGCAGTAGCGAGGGCTAACAATTTCCGTTTCATGGGAAAACCTCCTTTTTGGTACACTTCCATCCGTTTTTTGATTTGGGAAATTCTTCCGTTGTCAGTATAGCTGATTTTAGAGCATACTTCAATTGCTTTTTTAGAAATAGTGGAATACTATCTAACCCCGCCGTAGGAAAACCTGTTTCTGTCAAAAAGAGTCGAAAAACAAGTATCTCCCAC
>CAVCXN010000048.1:0-4571 GCA_963606215.1 uncultured Mycoplasmatota bacterium
GAAGAGTACCCGGTCAGAACCGGACAGAGAGGGGCGGCCACCGACTGAAAGCCGCCCTGCGGGGAGACTGGCGAAAGTGCGCCCGGGAGCGAGAGGGATGCAGATGCCCTCCGGTCAGGCCCCGTTACCAGCCGTCTTGAGTGACAAACGAGAGTGGAACCGCGGACAACGACTTTGAATGATCTTGCCGCCTCTTGACCTTTTGGGGTCAGGGGGCGGATTTTTTGTTGCCCTTCGGCCCCGCTTCCGCCGGCGGTCGGGCGGACATAGCATAGGCTAGCAAACCGACCGTAATTTTTTGTGAGGTGACCGGAAATCATGTTCCATTTGACAGAAACTTTAGCGGCCTACCAAGCCCGCGACCCGGCCGCCCGGAGCAAGCTGGAGGTTCTCCTGCTTTATCCCGGCGTGCACGCCACCATGTATCACCAGGCCGCGCACTTCTGTTACTGTCACAAGATGAAGTTTTTGGCCCGTACCATCTCCCAGTGGAGCCGCTTCTGGACCGGCATTGAAATCCATCCCGGCGCGAAGATCGGCCGCCGCCTGGTCATTGACCACGGCATGGGCATCGTCATCGGTGAGACGGCGGAGGTCGGGGACGACTGCCTGATCTACCACGGCGTCACCCTGGGCGGCACCGGCAAGGACCAGGGTAAGCGACACCCCACCATCGGCAACAACGTCCTGCTCTCCACTGGCTCGAAAGTCCTTGGCCCGTTCAAAGTCGGGGACGGGGCCCGCATCGCCGCCAACGCGGTGGTCTTGAAGGAAGTCCCCGAGGACGCCACCGCTGTGGGTGTGCCCGCCCGAGTGGTCCGCATCGCCGGGGAAAAGACCAACTTCGTGGGCGACGTGGACCAGGTCAGCGTGCCTGACCCGGTGCAGAAAGAATTGGATGCCATCAACTCCCGCCTTTCCTGGCTGGAGGAGTATCTGGATAAAAAACACGAGGAAGAAGAGAATCGCAAACGGAAGGAGAACCAACGAAATGAAGCTGTTTAATAGCATGAGCCGGAAGAAAGAGGAGTTTGTGCCTATCACCCCCGGCGAAGTCAAGATGTACTGCTGCGGTCCCACGGTCTACAACTATATCCACGTGGGCAACGCCCGCCCCATGATCCTGTTCGACGTGCTGCGCCGCTACCTGGAATACCGCGGCTACAAAGTGACGTTCGTGCAGAACTTCACCGACGTGGACGATAAAATCATCAAGCGGGCCAACGAAGAGCACGCCACCTCTCAGGAGATTTCTGAGAAGTATATCGAGGAGTATTTCAAGGATGCCCACGGCCTGGGCGTGCGGGACGCTACCGTCCACCCCAAGGCAACGGAAAACATCCAGCAGATCATCGACCTGGTGCAGACCCTGATCGACAAGGGCTATGCCTATCCCGTCAACGGTGACGTGTACTACCGTACCAAGAAGTTCGAGGGCTATGGTAAGCTGTCCCACCAGCCCATCGAGGATTTGCAGGCCGGTGCCCGCATCGACGTGAACGATGTCAAGGAAGACCCCCTGGACTTCGCTCTCTGGAAGGCCGCCAAGCCCGGCGAGCCGTATTGGGACTCTCCCTGGGGCCAGGGCCGTCCCGGTTGGCACATCGAGTGCTCTGCCATGTCCAACCGCTACCTGGGCAAGACCATTGACATCCATTGCGGCGGAGAGGATTTGCAGTTCCCCCACCACGAGAACGAGATCGCCCAGTCGGAGGCTGCCAACGGATGTACCTTTGTCCACTACTGGCTCCACAATGGCTTCCTGAACATCAACAATCAGAAGATGTCCAAGTCCCTGGGCAATTTCTTCACGGTCCGCGAGGCCGCCGAAGCCTATGGCTATGAGGCCGTCCGCTTCTTCATGCTGTCCGCCCAGTACCGTTCCCCCCTGAACTACTCCCGCGACTCCCTCATCATGGCCCAGAACTCTCTGGAGCGTCTCTACACCGCCGAGAGCAACCTGGAGTTCCTGACCAAGAACGGCGCCGACGGTGAGATGACCGCCGAGGAGAAAGCCTTCACCGAGACCTTTGACAGCTACCGCCAGAAGTTCGACGACGCCATGGACGACGACCTGAACACCGCCGACGCCATCAGCGTCATCTTCGAGCTGGTGCGGGCCATCAACATCGCTGTGGAAAAGAACCCCACCAAGGCTCTGGCCTCCGCCTGCCTGAATATGCTGCACGAGTTCACCAACGTTCTGGGCCTGCTCTACAACAAGAAGGAAGAGGACGACAGCCTGGACAGCAAAGTTGAGGCCATGATCGAGGCCCGCCAAGCCGCCCGGAAAGCCAAGAACTTCGCCGAAGCCGACCGCATCCGCGACGAACTCAAGGCCATGGGCATCACCCTCATGGACACCCCCCAGGGCGTCAAATGGTCCAAGGACTAATTTTAATTAGGGTATAAAATGTCCCCCGCAGAAACACCGGAACGACCGGCATTTCTGTGGGGGCTTTGCTGTTTTTCAAACCCGCCGCGCACCCTTTCCCACCGGGATACGCAGGGACCACAGGACAAAGAGAACCGCCAGCACCACCGCGAACCAATAGGCCAGGTGGGGCAGATCGCCCAGCGCACCACGCAGCGCTCCCAGCAGCAGAGGGGAGAGAAACTGCGCCAAGTACATAGCGGCGGAGAGCAGGGGCATGACCGTCGAAGCGGCGGACTTGCCTGCCTGCATCGACGCCTCGGAGATGAGGAAGGGGATGCCCACGCCGTTGGCAAAACCGATGCAGGCCGAACCCAGCAGGGTCCCAGGCCAGCCGCCGACCAAAGTCAAGAGCAAAAATCCAAGCAGGAAGAGAATGGGAGCCAGCAGCTTACACCCGCGCCCCAGTGCCCGCCGGAGATGGACGAAGAGCAGACCGCCGAAAAACGCCACCAGGTCTGCCCCGGCCATGATGACGGCGATGAAGCGGGCGGGAATGGCACCGTCATTGGTCGTCTCCAAGGCAAAGTTAGCAGGGTAGACGAAGAAGATGGACATGAGCAGGAACATGGCCAGGATATAGACGAAGTAGGTGCGGAAAGGGGAGGGGCCGGACCTGGCTTCTTTTGTGGCCTCAGCCTGGCTCAGACGGTCGCTGGGCAGGAAGGCCAGACACAGGAGGATGCTCAAAAGCCCCAGCAGGTAGACGAGAAAGCTGGCCCGCCAGTTGAGGTTTGCCAGCAAGCCCGCCAATAGAGTAGCGATGACGCCGCCCATCTGATTCATGGCGGAGGCGTAGCCCATCAGGGCCGCCTGCTGCTCCGGGGGATAGTAAAAGGCCAGCAGACCGGTGGAGAGCGGCATCAAAATGCCCACGCCGACGCCGACCAGGGCGCGCATCAGCAGCACCAGGCCAATGTGATCAAACAGTCCGGCGGCACAGCCGCCGATGGTGTAGAGCAGTAATCCGCCCAGCACCAGCGTCTTCGTGGAAAACCGGCGGGAGAGGGCAGGAAAGCACAGGTTTGTGATGACGATGAACAGGGCCGGGATACTGATGATGAGCTGGACAACGGTCTGGCTGGTGTTGGCAAAATATGCCTGGATGACACCCAGGGCGGGGGCGACGGCGGCCCCGGCCATCACCGTCAGCAGAGACAGGGAGAGAATGCTCGCGGCCAGCCCTTTGCTGCGGGCAGAGGAGGGGAGGGACATGAAAAACAGACTCCTTTCTTTGGGAAAAAATAAAAATGCGTAAGTCCGGTGTTTGGACTTACGCATGGTGCGACACAACACAATACTGTTTCTGTGTGTATCTTAGCACAAATTTTTTCAAAAAGTCAAGTGGAAATCCCCATCGTTTTCCGGGCGCTGGCGAGAAAGCGCCGGGCGGCGGGGGAGAGGTTGTCCAGGTCGGGGACCAAGGCACCTAACTGCCGGAAGGCCCGGGGGACTAAGGGGCGGACGGCGACGCCGGGGTGTTCCTCGTGGAGGTACAGGGCGGGCAGGACGGAGACGCCCAGCTCCAGCTTCACCATGGCTAGGATGGCCAGCTCATCTTTCGAGGTCCAGCGGACGTCAGGGTGGACGCCGGCATCCGTGATGACGCGGGTGATGTCATAGTCATAGGCCCGGTCCTCTAAGATGAACGGCTCTTCTGCCAGCTTCGCCAGGTCGATCTCGTCACAGGCGGCCAAGGGGTGGCCTGCGGGGACGGCGGCCCAAATTTCATCCTCTAAGAAGGGGATCCAGTGATAGGGGGATTCGTGATAGCTGCAAAAGGCCAGGTCGATGGTCCCCTCCCGCAGCCACTCGTCCTGCTCCTCCTGGCCGCTCTCTCGGATGGAGACGGTGATGCCGGGGTAGAGCTGGGCAAAATCCCGTAAAATCTGCGGCAGCCAGAACCGGGAGATGGAGGGGAACGTGGCGACGGAGACGGTACCGACGGCTAGGCCCCGGATGTCTGCCGCTTCCTGCTCTAACTGGCGGCTCTTCCGGTCCAGCTCCCGCAGTAGGGGCAAAATACGCTGGCAGTCGTCCGTGGGGCGGACACCCGCCCGGGAACGGACCAGCAGGGGAAAGCCCAGCTCGGCTTCCAGGGCCTTGATGACGTAGCTCAGGCCGGACTGGGTGTAAC
>CAVCXN010000049.1:0-3685 GCA_963606215.1 uncultured Mycoplasmatota bacterium
GGGGTGTTGCTTCGTCGGTCCAACTCATCCAGGATCGCATGGATGGCATCCTCATCCGGAACCTCCTGCGCAAGCAGAGCTTCTAAGGTTTGGATCAGTTCCTCGTCATCTCTCGATAAGAATGGTCTATCGCTTCTCATAGAAACCCCCTTTCTCTTGCGTCAAATACTGTTTGCAGCGCTGCCTGGCTCGGTAGAGCCAGGTGCCGCAGGTGGTTGGGGGGATGGCCAGACGCTGGCTCATCTCTTGGTAAGTCAGACCTTCTTCATAGGCCATTTTCAAGAGCTCCCGGTCCTGCTGATTCAGTTGCCGGGGCAGCAGTTCATCCAGGGTCTTTCCCTCCCCCGGCCCAGGGACAGGCAGCCAGGCAAGCTCCGCCTCCGGGACCTCATGCTTGGACCGGGTGGTCCGACGGGCAAACTCATGGTTTAGTTTGTTGCGGAGGGTGAGCCGTAACCAACCGGCAGGATTTGGATGCTTCCTCATCCCCTCTGCCTTGTTCAGCAAAGTCAGAAAGACTTCCTGCGTCAGATCGTAAGCCGTCTCCGGGTCCTGGAGGCGGTACTTGGCGATTCGATACAGGTCAGAGGCATGTTGGAGGTACAACTGATGGACCCATTCTTCTTTGGCAGCGGACAAGAAATCACCTCTTCCTTGGTGGAATGAAATAGCCGTTCACTTTATCTATCCCGTTGGATAAGCAGATTCTTTCAAAAAATTCGAAAAAACGAGAAAAAATCTGCGGCAGGGCTTGTTGTCCTGTCGCAGATTTTGGAATCAGTTATTTAGCAGAGCTTCGCGCCGGCGGGGATAGCATCGTTCAGCATGACCAGGTTCAGACGCTCTTCCCCGTTTTCCTTGTGGACGGCGGAGAGCAGCATACCCTGGGATTCCTGGCCCATCATCTTGCGGGGGGGCAGGTTCACAATGGCGACCAGAGTCTTACCCACCAGGTCCTCGGGCTTGTAGTCCATGGCGATGCCGGAGAGGATCTGGCGGTCCGTGCCGGAGCCGTCGTCCAGGGTGAATTTTAACAGCTTCTTGGACTTCTTCACGGCTTCACAGGCTTTGACCTTGACCACGCGGAAGTCGGACTTGCAGAAGGTGTCGAAGTCCACCTCCTCCTGCCAAGGCTCCGTCTCAATGGCGGGCTGGGCGGGGGCGGCAGATGCCTGGCGAATGGCTTCCAGCTCCTCCAGGGCCTTGTCCATGTCGATGCGGGGGAAGAGGTTCTCTCCCTTCACGACAGGGGCCTCTTCGGAGCGGCTGCCCCAGACCTTGGCGGAATCCCAGGTCTGCACGCTCTCGTCGGCCCCAATCTGGGCGAAGAGCTTGGCGCAGGAATCCGGGATGAAGGGGATCAGCAGGATGCCGCAGATGCGGGTGGCCTCCAGCAGGTTATACAGGACGTGGGCCAGGCGTGCGCCGTTGGCGTCCATATCCTTCGCCAGCGCCCAGGGCATGGACTCGTCGATGTATTTGTTGGCTCGCTGGATGACTTTGAAGACCTCTTCCAGCGCCTTGTGGGGGGCGCAGGCTTCCATGTCTGCCTCGTAACGGTCCCGCAGGCCGGAGGCCAGGGTGATGAGCTCCGTGTCATAGGCTTCGGGCGCAGCGCAGGTCTTGCAGCCGGCGGGCAGGGTGCCGCCGAAGTATTTCTGGACCATGGCGGTGGTCCGGCTGACCAGGTTGCCCAGGTCGTTGGCCAGGTCCACGTTGATGGTGTTGATGAGCAGCTCATTGGAGAAGTTGCCGTCGGAGCCGAAGGGGAAGGTGCGCATCAGGAAGAAGCGCAGGGCGTCCACGCCGAACTTCTCCGCCAGGACGTAAGGATCGACCACGTTGCCCTTGGACTTGGACATCTTGCCGCCGTCCAGCAGCAGCCAGCCGTGGCCGAAGACGTGCTTGGGCAGCGGCATCCCCATGCTCATCAGCATAGCAGGCCAGATGATGGAGTGGAAGCGGACGATCTCCTTGCCAACGAAGTGATAGTCGGCGGGCCAATAGTGGTCATAGTCGTCGTACTTGTCGTTGTACAGGCCCAGGGCGGTGGTGTAGTTGAACAGGGCGTCTACCCACACATAGACCACGTGGCCGGGGTCAAAGTCCACGGGGATGCCCCAGGAGAAGGAGGTCCGGGACACGCACAGGTCTTCCAGACCGGGCTTGATGAAGTTGTTCACCATCTCGTTCACGCGGGAGCGGGGCTGTAAGAAATCCGTGTTCTCCAAGAGATCCTGGACTTTATCGGCATACTTGGACAGCCGGAAGAAGTAAGCCTCTTCCTCGGCGTCCTGGACCTCACGGCCGCAGTCGGGACACTTGCCGTCCACCAGCTGGCTCTCGGTCCAGAAGGACTCACAGGGCTTGCAGTACTTGCCGACGTACTTGCCCTTGTAGATGTCCCCGTTGTCATACATCTTATGGAAGATCTTCTGAATGGCGGCCACATGATAGTCGTCGGTGGTGCGGATGAAGCGATCGTTGGAGATGTTCATCAGCTTCCACAGGTCCAGCACGCCCTTGGGCCCGGTGACGATGTTATCCACGAACTGCTGGGGGGTGACACCGGCTTCGCGGGCCTTGTCCTCGATCTTCTGGCCGTGCTCGTCGGTGCCGGTCAGGAACATCACGTCACAGCCCTGGAGCCGCTTATAGCGGGCCATGGCGTCGGTGGCCACGGTGCAGTAGGTGTGGCCGATGTGCAGCTTGTCCGAGGGGTAGTAGATCGGGGTGGTGATATAAAACTTTTTCTTCTGTTCTCTTTCCATAACTATCCTCCATAGGCCCGGGAGACGTTTCTCTGTCCGTCTCCCGAAAACCTGATTATTTTTCTTTTTTCTTTGCCTTTTTCTTGTTCTTTTTCAGGGTCCCCATGGGCGCGCAGCCGTGGCACTCCTTGCAGTGCTCCGCGCAGGCAGGCAGACCGGGAGCGCGGTCGTCGTTGGCGATGAGTGCGCTGGCCATCGAAAGCTGGTAGAAGACCATGCCCAGCAAAATCGCTGTGTTGGCCCAGTTCAGCCCGTCGGCCAGGGCCATGATGCAGACGGAAGGCCCCGTCAGGCAGAAGGCCAGCGTGGTCGAGATGCGGGCCTTATCAAAGCCCATGGCCCCGATCATCATACAGCCCAGCATGGACAGGCCCGTGGCCAGCATGGGGATGGCGTAATGCCCCAGCACCGGCTCCTCGGCCCAGTTGTCATAGTAGTTGGCCACCACCCACAGGCACCCGGCCAGGGTGGGCATGGCGGCCCAGGCCGTTAAAATCGGCTCTTTCCGGCGCATCTTCTGGGTGACAAAATAAATTCCCGCCGCAGCCAGCAGGCAGAAGATGCCGAGATAGAACCAAGTGACACTCAGCTCCCGCCGCAGGGGTTTTTCCGTCAGGCCCAGGGAGGGGCTGTTGAACCAGTTGGCCAGGGCCAGAAAGCCGCCCACACCCAGCAGGACAGCGCCGGCCAGCATCGCGGAGATGCAGACGGTGTTTTCGGAATAAAAGGCCCCAGTGTAGCACTGGGTATAATTCTTATGCTTGCCGCAGCTCAGCACCACGAGCAGGCCCAGCACGACCACAGCCACGATCGCCATAGCCCACAGACTGGGCGCCCCGGCGATGGACAGGCCAGTGTCTGCCTCAAAGCCGTTGGCGAGATAGACCCGGCGGACCAACAGGCCCACCACGCCC
>CAVCXN010000050.1:0-2281 GCA_963606215.1 uncultured Mycoplasmatota bacterium
GAAGTGGATGATCTTTGGCGTGGCGCTTTTGCTGGGGTGTGTCTTGTTCAATCAGATTACGGATCAGATTTGATTGAGCCTGCCTGTGGCGCTCATTGGTTTTTTGATGGTGCTGTGCAACCTGATCCTGCTGGGGGTGGAAAGCCCGAAGGAATAACAGGTCTGTTAGTACAGAAATAAAATATCTTACAAAGAGGTGAATGTTTATGAAACACAAAACCATCGGGATCGTCGCGCTGTGCGCGGTGCTGGCGCTGCTGGTGCTGAACTGGCAGACCCAGCCCTTTCATCAGCTCCAGGACCGGAACGTGGTACCCCTGAGTGTGGGCATCGTCCGGTCGGACAGCAAGGGCACGAAGGCCGTGAACCTCAAGGGTGGCCAGGCTCTCCAGACCCTCCAGGCCAGCGCCCGCCACGCCGTCCCCCTCTGGGTGGGGCTGACGGAACGGGCTTACTCGCTGGACGACGGGGCCATCTACCACGTTACCATCGCCGGGGAGAAAAACGGGCAGTATGACGAGCTGTGCAACGTCACCGTGGACAGCAAGGGCTTCATCCACGCCAACTCCTTCCGCTATCACCTCATCGGGGCCTCCTGGCGCGACGCGGTGGAAGCTGCGTTTCAAATGGGCGAGGCGTTGGAGATGGTGTCCGCAGCGAGGGGGTGAGTGGGAGACGACGGAGTGCATGCGGTAACTTTCATGGAGGTTGGCTTCGCCCTCTACGACACCCAGAAAACCACGCTTTATCTCATTGAATACGACGCCTGATTTTCTCCTAACTCCCCTGGAAACAGGGGAGTTTTTGTGCTTTTTTGAGCTATTTCTTGTTACTTTGTCTCCTAGACGGGGCTATTAGCAATCGTGAACAAATTGTGAAATCTTGGGAGAACGGGCTTGACAAAAGGGGAGAGAGAGGGTATAAATACCTCCAAGGTAATCAGTGATTACCGCTTGAATCACTTGTAAATTACGACACATGGAGGTCATTATCATGGTATTTGAAGCAATCGCAGAGCTGGTCGCCGAGCGCGTGGAGAAGGACGTTTCCGAGATTACCCCCGAAAGCTCTTTTAAGGAGCTGGGCATCGACTCCCTGGACACCGTGGAGCTGCTGATGAACCTGGAGGACAAGCTGGACATGGAGATCGAGCTGGACCAGAAGGTGGAGACCGTGGGCGACCTGGTGGCCTTCATCGAGAGCAAGCGGGCATGATCCACACGCCTTTATGCGACCTGCTGGGCATTCAATACCCCGTCTTTCAGGGGGGCATGGCCTGGATCGCCGACGGCAAGCTGGCCGCGGCGGTCTCTGAGGGCGGCGGCCTGGGCATCATCGCCGCGGGCAACGCCCCCGCCGAGGCCCTGCGGGAGCAGATTCAGATCGCCAAGTCGCTGACGGAGAAGCCCTTCGGCGTGAACATCATGCTGATGAGTCCCTTTGTGGAAGAGGTGGCCCAACTGGTCGCCGAGGAAAAAGTTGCCGTCGTCACCACCGGCGCGGGGAACCCCTCGAAGTATATGGCCCTCTGGAAGGACGCCGGGATCAAAGTCATCCCCGTGGTGGCGTCCGTGGCCATGGCCAAGCTCATGACCCGGCTGGGCGCCAGCGCTCTCATCGCCGAGGGCGGCGAGAGCGGCGGCCATGTGGGGGAGCTGACCACGATGGTTCTGGTTCCCCAGGTCTGCGACGTGACGAGCCTGCCCGTCATCGCCGCCGGCGGCATTGCCGACGGGCGCGGGGTGGCGGCGGCCTTTATGCTGGGGGCCTGCGGGGTGCAGATGGGCACCCGGTTTCTGAGTGCCGAGGAGTGCACCATCCACCCCACCTATCAAGAGCGCATCCTGAAAGCCAACGACCTGTGCACCATGGTCACCGGCAAGCGCCTGGGCCACCCCGTCCGGAGCCTGCGGACGAACTTCGCCCGGAACTATTCCAAGGCAGAGTACGGCGGGATGGACGACGAGGCGTTAGAAGCCCTGGGCAGCGGGGCCTTGCGCAAGGCCGTGGTCGATGGCGATTTGGAACACGGCTGCTTCCTCTCCGGCCAGATCGCCGCCATGGTCCACGAAATCCAGCCTGCGGCGGACATCGTGCGGGACGTCATCGAGGGCGCGGAGTCTGTGTTGAAAGGAGCCACGAAATGGGTCAGATAGCATTCGTATTTGCCGGTCAGGGTGCCCAGCACCCCGGCATGGGCCGGGAACTGGCCGAAGTTTCTCCCGCCGCGGCTGAGGCTTTTGCCAAGCTGGACGCCCTGCGCCCCGGCACCTCTGCCCAG
>CAVCXN010000051.1:0-8616 GCA_963606215.1 uncultured Mycoplasmatota bacterium
ATCTACAACGCCATGCCCACCGAGGGCGTGGAGAAGCTGTGCGACTTCATCAAGAAGTTCGACAGCGAGAACTAATTTTCGCAAAATCAACACGAAAGGACTGGATTTCCCATGTATCATGTGAAAACCATGAATAAGATCTCCAAGATCGGCCTGGCCCAGCTGGACGACCGCTTCGAGATCAGCGATACCATGGAGCACGAGGACGCGATCCTCGTTCGCTCCGCCAAGCTGCACGACTATGACTTCCCCGCTGAGCTGCTGTGCATCGCCCGCGCCGGCGCCGGCGTGAACAACATCCCCCTGGACCGGGCTGCGGACGCCGGTGTTGTCGTCTTCAACACCCCCGGCGCCAACGCCAACGGCGTGAAGGAGCTGACCATCGCCGCCCTGCTGCTGGCCTCCCGGAAAATTTCTCAGGGCATCACCTGGGTCAAGGAGCAGTCTGCCGCCGGTGCTGACATTTCCGCCGTGGTCGAGAAGGGCAAGTCCGCCTACGTCGGCCCCGAGATCATGGGCAAGACCCTGGGCGTCGTCGGCCTGGGTGCCATCGGCGTGCTGGTGGCCAACGCCGCCGCTGCGCTGGGCATGAACATTGTCGGCTATGACCCCTTCCTGTCCGTGAAGCACGCCCTGAACCTGACCCCCGGCGTCGAAGTCGTGGGCACCCTGGACGAGCTGTATGCCAAGGCTGACTATATCACCCTGCACCTGCCCATGACCCCCGACACCAAGGGCACCCTGAACGAGGCCGCCTTCGCCGCCATGAAGGACGGCGTGCGCGTGGTCAACCTGGCCCGCGGCGAGCTGGTGGACACCGCTGCGCTGAAGGCCGCCATGGAGTCCGGCAAGTGCGCCGCTTACGTCACCGACTTCCCCAACAGCGACACCGCCGCCATTGAGGGCGTCGTGGCCATCCCCCACCTGGGCGCTTCCACCCCCGAGAGTGAGGACAACTGCGCGATGATGGCCGCCCGCGAGATCAAGGACTATCTGGACAACGGCAATATCGTCAACTCCGTGAACCTGCCTGTTCTGTCCATGGCCTGGGCCGCCAAGACCCGTGTCTGCGTCATCACCAAGAACGCCGACGGCGCTGCTGTCACCGCCGCTGTGCCTGCTGTGGCCTCTGCGTTCAAGGCCCGCGGCGACTATGGCTACTATATTCTGGATACCGACGCCGCAGTGGACGCCGCTGCCATTGCCGCCATCCCCGGCGTGCTGCGCGTCCGCGTGCTGTCCAAGTAAGCTGTTTGAACGGAAAGAAAGGGGTTTCACACTATGGCGAACCTTCATCCTACGGCCTGGGTCGCCCCCGGTGCCTTTCTCCGGGGTGACGTGACCCTGGGCGAACAGACCAACGTGTGGTACAACGCCGTCCTCCGGGCCGACCAGGAGAAGATCACCATCGGTGCCTTTTCTAACGTCCAGGACAACTGCGTGCTCCACGGCGACGCAGGCAACGACGTGACCGTGGGCGACTACGTCACCGTCGGCCACGGGGCCATTCTCCATGGCTGCACCGTGGAAGACAAGTGTCTCATCGGCATGAACTCTGTGGTCCTGGACCACGCGGTAATCGGCGAGGGCTCCATCGTCGGAGCCGGGGCTGTGGTTGCCGCCGGGACCATCGTGCCGCCCAGAAGCCTGGTGGTCGGCATCCCCGCCAAGGTCAAGAAGACCCTCACCGACGAGGATATTGCAGGCAGCGTGGCCAACGCCGACAGCTACCTGGGCCTCATGGCCATCGGCCAGGCCGACCCGGAAAATCAGGATTGAATATCCCGTGATTTGAACAAGACCCAGACAGGGGGCGGAACATTCCGCCCCCTGTTTCGTAACGCGCTTTGCGACAAAATCTGACCCAAAGCACTGTGTTTGCAGAAAGGAGGGGCTGGCCATGCCCTACAAACTCTCTCACCCCGAATACCTCACGCTGACCGGCCCCGACGGGACCCGATACCGGGGTGGCGACCAGGAGTGGTACCACGACCTGTGGCAGCGGCGGGCCGGGTGCGGACCCACCACGGCGGCGGCGCTGCTCTCCTATCTCTCTCAGGTCCATCCCGTTCTGAACCCCATGGCCCCGGGGGAAGCCAACACCCAGGCGGGCTTTCTGGCCTTTATGGAAGCCGTGTGGCCCTATGTCACCCCCGGCTCCCGGGGGTTAGACAACCCGGACAACATGGTTTTGGGCTGCCGCAGCTTTGCCCAGAGCCGGGGCTGTTATCTCAAGGGCGAGGTCCTGCCCATCGGCGCCCGCCGTCCCCAGCGGCCCTCTTCGGCCCAATGCCGGGCGTTTTTGGCCCAGGCGCTGGGAAGGGACTGCCCCGTGGCCTTTTTGAACTTCTCCAACGGCGCCCTGAAAAATCTGGATAGCTGGCATTGGGTCCCCCTCATCTCCATGACCGAGGGTGACCGCGTCCTGCTCTGCACCATTTTGGATGAGGGCGAGGAGCGCGTCATCGACCTGGACCTCTGGCTGGACACGACGCTTCTGGGCGGCGCCCTAGTGACCCTCTGGCCGGACCCGGAGGTGGGGCATTCTGAGGAAGAGTGACCACCAAACAGAATACGCCTCACTGACGGAACAGGGAACGTCGGTGGGGCGTATTTTCATGGGCCAGAAAAGTTTTCGACATTCCCAGAATCTGACAGAAACGAAAGGGGCCTGTCCGCTATGCTAAAGCCAGCAATGCAGCGGAAGGGGCGCGGGAATCGTATGCGTACATTTTACAGCGACAGTCTCCGGCAGGTGTTGGAGACGTTACACACCGACCCGGACCGGGGATTGACCGGCCAGGAGGCCGCCCGGCGGCTGGCGGCGTATGGCCCGAACCAGCTGGACGAAGCGCCCCAGGCGGGGAAGCTCCGGCAGGTGCTCGGGCAGCTCAAGGACCCGATGATTTTAGTCCTGCTGGCAGCGGCGGCCCTGTCGTTTTTCGCCGGGAGCGGAAAGGACTGGCTGGACGCCGCCATTATTTTGGGCATCGTGGTGTTCAATACCGTCATCTCCGTCTCCCAGGAGGACAACGCCCGGAAAGCATTGGATGCCCTGCGGAAGCTCTCGTCCCCCAAGGCCCGGGTCCTGCGGGAGGGGGCAGAGAGCAAGCTGGAAAGCGCCGAACTAGTCCCCGGGGATATCGTCTGGCTGGAAGCTGGCGATTACGTCCCTGCCGACGGGCGGGTGCTTTGGGAGGCGGGCTTGCAGACCGATGAATCGGCCATGACCGGCGAATCCGGGGCCGTGGCAAAGCGCGGCGGCAGCGGCCTGCCCCCGGACACGCCCTTGGCCGAACGAAAAAACATGGTCATCGGCGGCACCGTCGTCACCGGGGGGCGGGGAAAGATCCTCGTGACCGGCACCGGTATGGACTCGGAGATGGGCAAGATCGCCGGGCTGCTTCTCCGCCAGCAGCAGGGGCAGACGCCCCTCCAGCGGAAGATGGGGGAAGTCTCTCAAGTGCTTTCCCTGGTGTGTGTGGGCGTGTGCGCCGTGATGTTCGGCGTGGGGATGCTCCAGCACCGGGATATTCTGGATATGTTTCTGACGGCGGTCGCCCTGGCAGTGGCGGCGATCCCCGAGGGCCTGCCCGCTATCGTCACCATCGTTCTGGCCATTGGTGTGGGGCGCATGGCAAAACGAAACGCGATCATCAAACGCCTGCCCGCGGTCGAAACGTTGGGCTGTGCGTCTGTCATCTGCTCGGACAAGACCGGGACCCTGACCAAGAATCAAATGGCTGTTTTAGAAGTCTGGACCGCCGCCCCCGGTAAACGTCCCCTGGCTCTGACGCTGGGGACATTATGCAGCGACGCCAAGCCCACCCCCGACGGCCATGATTTCACCGGCGACCCGACGGAGACGGCCATCGCCCTGCGCGCCGCCCGGGAGGGGCTTCCAAAGACCAAGCTGGAGCAGGATTTTCCCCGCCGGGGAGAAGCGCCCTTCGACTCCGTCCGCAAACGCATGGCGACCTGTCACGCCCGCCCCGGCGGAGGGGCCCTCATCGCCGTAAAGGGCGCGCCCGAGGCGGTCCTGGCCCAATGCACCCATATCCTGGGCCCCGGAGGGCGCAGGCCCCTGGACGCCGGGAGCCGGGGACGCATCCTGTCCGAAAACCGCGTTCTGGCGGGACAGGCCCTCCGGGTCCTGGCTGTGGCCCAGCGGGAGGAAGCCGCCGCGCCCCGACAGCTTGACGCGGACAGCTTGGAGCATGACCTGACCTTCGTGGGACTGATCGGGATGATGGACCCGCCCCGCCCGGAGGTCCGGACCGCCGTGGACCGCTGTGCCGCGGCGGGCATCCGGCCCATCATGATCACCGGGGACCATAAGGATACCGCCGTCGCCATTGCCCGCCAGCTCAATATTTTCCGGCCGGGGGACAAGGCCATCGACGGGCCGGGGTTGGACTTTCTGCCCCAGGAGGCGCTGGAAGAGGAAATTGGACAGGTGTCCGTCTATGCCCGGGTGACGCCGGAGCATAAGCTCCGCATTGTGCGGGCCTGGCAGAAACAGGGTCGTGTCGTTGCCATGACCGGCGATGGGGTCAACGACGCCCCCGCCCTCCGCGCCGCCGACATCGGCTGTGCCATGGGCAAGACGGGGACGGACGTGGCCAAGGGCGCGGCGGATATGATCCTGACGGACGATAACTTTGCCACGGTCGTCGCCGCCGTGGAGCAGGGGAGGGGCATCTACGCCAATATCCGCAAGGCCATCCACTATTTACTCTCCTGCAACATTGGGGAAATTCTGACCATTTTCTTAGCAACGGTCCTGCCCTTCTCCCACGCGCCCCTGACGCCGGTCCAGCTGCTCTGGCTGAATCTCGTCACGGACTCTCTTCCGGCCCTGGCCCTGGGGATGGAGCCGGTGGAGCGGCGGGTGATGGACCAGCCGCCCAGGGACCCCCACGAGCCGCTGTTCAGCCGGGCCTTTTCCCGCCGCCTGGCCTGGCAGGGGACCCTGGTGGGCGGCATCACGCTCCTAGCCTACGGCCTGGGCCTGCACCTTTCCCAAGACTACGCCGTGGCGAACACCATGGCCTTTGCCGCGCTGACTCTCAGCCAGCTCTTCCACGCCTTTGATGTGCGGAGCGAAGAGACATCCCTCTTCCGTCTGGGCGTCTTTTCCAACCCGGCCATGAACAAAGCCTTTTTCGTCGGCCTGCTTCTGCAAGCCACCGTCCTCCTGGCCCCGCCTCTGCAAGCGGCTTTCTCCGTCGTTCCCCTCACCCTGACCGAGTGGGCCACCACCCTGGGTCTGGCCCTCACGCCGCTGATCGTCTGCGAGATTGTGAAGGGCGTGCATCGTGCCGCCCACCCCAAGACCGTGCAGGAGACGGCGGCAGTCCCCCGATAAGAGAACGCGATATCCCCCGGATGCAGTTTGGTTTGCGTCCGGGGGATGTTTTTTGGGCTGGCATTGCCGGGCGGGGTGTGGTATACTAACCCAACGGATCGAACGCGAAAGGAGCATACCATGACCAAACGACTGACTGCACTTTTTCTGGCGGTGCTGGCCGTGCTGACCCTGGCCGCCTGCGGGCAGGGGGAAGAGGCCCCCGCCAGCACGGGGACGACGCTGGCCAAGGTCTTTGAGGAGCAGGTCAAAGCCGACCAGAGTATTGACCTGACCGCCCTGGGCAGCACGCTGATGAACGACTCCGGCCTGCCCATCGACGGGGAAGCCGTTGCCGTGGAACCCGGCCTGCTCATGGGCTTTGGCAGCAACGAGATTACCGGCTTTGCCGAGGGCGTGATGTTTGCGCCGGTCATCAGCACCCTTCCCTTCGTGGGCTACCTCTTCCGCCTGGATGAGGGGACCGACGGAGATGCCTTTGTTCAAACGCTGAAAAGCGAGGCCGACCCCCGCTGGAACATCTGCACCGAGGCCGACGAGACGGTGGTGCGCCGGGAAGGGGACCTCGTTTTCTTCGTCATGTGCCCCCAGTCCATGGACGAGGACAGCGGGGAGGACGCAGGGGTGAGTGACCTGTCGTGACGTTTGCCAGTCTATCGTTTCTGTATTATTTTCTGCCTGTGGCAGTGGGCGTATCCTGCCTGCTGCCCAGGGGGAAGGCGAACGCGGCCCGTAACTGGTTTTTGCTGGGCGCGAGCCTTTTTTTCTGCTTTTGGAGCCACTGGGCCTTGTTTTCTCTGCCCTTCGTGTGTGTGTTTGTGATGCAGGCTGTGGCCTATCTGGTGGGTGTGATTCGAAAGAAATTCAAACCGCGGAAAAATCCGCTGTACTTCGCGCTGTATCTCCTGGGTACCCCCTGGGCTGTGGGGCCGATGCTGCCGTATCCCGATTTGGAGCAACAGATGCGGGAGCGGACGTGTACGGTGTCGGAATTTGCCGCCGGTCTGCGTTGCCTGATCCTGGGCCTGTGCAAAAAAGTGATTTTGGCGGATACCCTCTGGACTTTTACCCAGGCGGTGGATACGTTTGGGGAGACGACGGGGCTGCTGGGCTGGGTACGGCTGGCTGCGATGGTCCTGGCGGTGTATTATGACCTGTCCGGCTACGCGGATATGGCCGTCGGGCTGGGTCGGCTGCTGGGCTTTGAGCTGTGCGGCCTGGCCTCTGGCTTTTTGCTTTGGGTGGAAAACCTGGGGCGGAAAGAAACGCTGGAAAAACACCGGATGGTGTGGCTGGGGCTTATCTGGGTCCTTCTGCTGGTTGGCGGAGTGATTTACACGTCCGGGGGCTGGCAGGATACGCTGGCGCTGGTTTCGCCCCTGTTTGGCGGTGGGACGACAGAGGTCCTGGGAGATGCCGGGGGATATTTGCTTCGGAGCTATGCGGTTCCCTTTGTGCTGGCCCTGCTGGGCGTGACGCCTTGGCCTGGCCGCTGGGCGGAGAAGTTGCGGCGGGGAAGGCATACCGCGCGGGGCTTTGCCGTGTTGGAGCCGGTGGCGCTGGCCCTGCTGTTATTATTGGGGACGGCTTGGCTGGTGAGTACGGGGGAGATTCCGTTTTAATTTTTGAGAGAAGAAGAGGTCAGTATGAAGCAGCGAGCCCATACCTATCTGCATACCATAAAGCACACCCTCCGCAGCTTGCGCAGCCGGGAGGGTGCTGTGGTGTTGGTGGTGGGTGTTCTGTTGGTGGCACTCACGGCGGCCACCTGGCTCCGCCCGCCGCAGATGCGCTCGGAGACGGAGAGCCGGGGCCTGTCCTGGTTTCTGGACTGGGCCGACGTGACCAAGGACCATTTCAGCGGGGATTTTGAGGTCCATGTGCAGGACCAGTTTCCTCTGCGCGACCAGTTCCGCCAGGGCAAAGCCTTGGTGTCCCTCTATGCCCTGGGCCAGCAGGACTTAGACGGCATTTATCAGAGCGGGGGCTGGATGGCGCAGTTAGAGTACCCCCAGCGGGAGGGGATGCTGGACCATGTGGCGGAAAAAATACAGTGGGTCTACGACCACTACCTGGTCGGGACAGACGTGACCTGTTATCTTTCCGTTGTGCCGGATAAGCATTACTATCTTTCCCAGGAAAACGGGTATCCCTCTATGGACTATAACGGGATGATCGCCTCTCTGCGGGAGCAGATTCCAGCCATGCCCTACATCGACCTGCGGGACCTGCTCAGTCTGGACGACTACTACCAGACAGACAGCCATTGGCGGCAGGAGAAGATCTGGGACGTGGCCCAGCGTCTGGCAAATGCGATGGGCACGACGATCGACGGACCGGAGGTCTACTCCCTCCAGCGCTTCCAAAAAGATTTCATTGGACGCTATGCCGTCCAGATGGGCCTGACCATGGAGCATGACACGATGTACTACCTCACCAGCCCCACCCTGAACCAGTGCTTCACCCTGGTTTACGACCAGCTGGGCCGCCCCCAGCGGGGGAAGGTCTATGAGGTGGCTTATGGGCACAAGACCTATCCTTATGTCACATTCCTCTCCGGGTCCAAGGGCCTCATCAAGCTGACGAACCCGATGGCGCACACGGACAAAGAGCTCATCCTCTTCCGGGATTCGTTTGGCAGCAGCTTGACGCCGCTGCTGGCTTCGGGGTATCGGACGATCACGTTGGTGGATCTACGGTACATCACCAGCTTTGAGCTGGGGAAGTATTTGGAGGTCACGGACCAGGATGTGTTGTTTTTGTATAGTACGCTGCTGCTGAACAATAGTATGGCGATGCGGTGAATTCAGCCTGCTAAAATCTGTTCACAAGCGGCTTTCAGGCCCGGAATATCATGCTCCAACGTATCCCATACGGAGGGAAGATCGATGGAGCCATAGGCATGCACATAGAAATTTCGGGTATCTTTGATGATTCGCCAAGGAATGGCGGGATTGCTCTGTTTTACCTGTTCAGACAGCTGGCTGACCAACTCGCCGATCTGTACGATACACATACAGCAAGCATCTTGAAACAGATAATCTGTCACAAAACTTTCATATGAGTGCTCAAAGCGAGTGAGATTATCTGCGATGCGTTGGCAGTATACGATGATTTTTTGTAGAACTAATTGATCACGGGGTTCGATAGAGCACCACCTCCTCCTGAGAGATTCGGTTTAGGAAGTCCTGGTCAGACGACTCACTGGTGACAAGGTCTACAGGAAGGTGCAGAGCATCCTCTACTGC
>CAVCXN010000052.1:0-4194 GCA_963606215.1 uncultured Mycoplasmatota bacterium
GGTGTACGTTTCTGCGGGATCAAAGGCCGCACCGCCCACGCTTTGGATAGTCACGCGGTTCACGGCGCTGGGCTTGCCGTAGGTGGAGCCGGGGTAGTTTTCTGTACTGGTAAACTTCGCCCCGGTGTTCACAGTGTACTCAATGCCTGCCACCTGGGGGAAGGCCCCGATGGACTCCGGCAGGCTGCACGTAGAGGCTTCCAGGGATTCCAGCAGCTGAGCGCCGGTGAGCTTCACCAGATACAGGGTGTTGCCGAAGGGCAGGACAGTGTTGATGTCTTTCTTCGTCAGGTCGCCCACAGACAGGGAGGCCCGGATGCCGCCGCCGTTGTTGATGGCGGCGTCTACTTTCTCGCCCAGGGTCCCGGCCTGCCAGAGCATGGCGTCGGTGATGAGATCGCCGAGGTTCGTCTCACCAGTGCGGACCTGGGCCTTTTCGCCGTCGAGCTGTACTTCACTCTTGGCAAAAATCGCACCGTAATCGGCCTCAATTTCGTCCTGGATGCGCTGGATGATGGCGGCGGTGTCAGCGTTCTCGGCGGTCAGCGTGTCCAGGGGCACGTTGGAGGTGGTGATGGTGCCATCGGGGGCGATGTCCACCACGCCCACGTTGGCCAGCTTGGTCCCGGTGGAGGTCAGGTAGGCGTTGCCGACCTTGCCGGTGCCATTGGTGGCGGCCTTGATCTGGTCCAGGGTGGAGTGAGAGTGGCCGTCGATGAACACGTCGATGCCGGTCACGGCGTTCAGCACGTCGATGGAGCGGTTCCCGGTGGACTCGGCGTCAATGCCCAGGTGCCCCAGGCAGATGACGTAATCACAGCCAGCGGATTTCAGGCTATCCACTTCATTCTGCGCCAGTTTCATCATCTCCTGACCGCCCACGAAGGTCACGCCCTGAATCTTGGCGGGGTGGGCTTTGGTGGCGGTCTCCGGGGTCGCCAGGCCAAAGATGCCGATGGTCTTATCCCCCAGAAGGTCGTTGTGGAGAATGAGGCTGCTGCTGAAGGCAGGCTGACCGTTGTACAGGATGTTTGCGGCCAGGGGATCCGCCCAGGACTCGCTTTGCAGCTTTTTCAGGTTGTCATAGCCATAATCAAATTCATGGTTGCCAGGGACAAAATAGTTGTAGCGGGCAGAGTTCATAAGCTCAATGGCCGTCTCGCCTTTGGAGGCGCTGACGGTGGGATCGCCCTGGATGAAGTCACCGGCGTCTACGAGCAGGGTATAGGCTCCGGCGGCATCATAGCTTTCTCTCAGAGCATGGACTTTGGCGTACCCGGCAATGCCACCGTGCACGTCGTTGGTGTGCAGGATGACGATGTGGCCGGTCAGGTCTTCCGTCGTAGAGGTGGTCGTCTCCGCAGCGCAGACGGGGACCGCCAGGGAGAGGAGCAGGGCCAGGGACAGCGCGAGGGCAAGAAGCTTGTGTCGTGATCTCATGGGAATGTCCTCCATTTCTTATGTGGTTGTGCGGGTGGTTTATTTTTGGGGGTTGCTGTAGTAATACCCCATCTTATCATACTGGTATTCCATGGCTTCGCAGATGCGATCAATGAGATACAGGAAGCGGGCAAACTTATTGCGGGGTTCCAGGCTCAGCTGGTGGACATAGTACGTCGCCAGGGGGAGCTTCCAGACGCCGTTTTCGTCGGGAGACTGGCGCTCGATGAGGGCGTCGGTGGGGACGAAGTACAGACCCTTCAAAAAGACTTTGCCGTCCTTGTCGATGCCGTAGCCTAAGATAGCACCGTAGTCAAAATCCAGGTCTGTGAACTCGTTGGCGTCGGCCTCGGCCCAGGGGGTGGCGCACATGGGCAGGAAGAAGGGGCGGATGCGGACGCTGGCGTTTTTCAAGTGGATGAGCTTTTGGTCCAAGGGGTCGGTGCTGTCGGCAATGGGCGTTCCGTCCGTCCGTTCCAGCTGGCCGACGAGCCAGGGGGTGGGCTGGGTGTCATCCGTGTGGAAGGTCACTTTGTGGTGGGATTGGAAGGGAGTGTACTCGTTGAGCACGGCGGCGGCCGCCTCGACCAGGGCGGCGCGGTGGGTCAGTTCGACGGTCTTTTCTTGCAGGGTCTTCATGGTCAAAAACCTCCTTTGATTGTTCTGGGATTCAGCGATTGTAGAGCAGGTTGCGCTCCATGGCGGTATAAGTTTCCAGCATGGCGGCCTGCTCCGGGGTGGTGGTGTAGCTCCCGATGCCGTTCTCGTCGGCGAAGAAGCGGTTGCGGGAAAGGAGCATCTGGTTGGCCACGTGGTCGGCCAGCCAGGTAAAGTATCGGTTCAGAGGGATGCCCGCTCGCTGGAGGACGTGCAGGCCCAGGAAGGTACAGCTCTCCTTGTGGTCTGAGACGGCCTGGGTCTCGTAGTTGGTCCAGATGAGGTAATTGGTGGAGAGCATGTTTTCCAGGGTCTCAGCGTCCCAGTCCGAGGCTTCGGGGGTGGGGGAATAGCCCAGACGGGTGTAGATGGGGGTATTGTCGGCCAGGTTCAGGGAGGGCAGGTGATCCCCCACGAACACGAGCATCACCGGGCGGTCCACTTGGGAGAAGTAGTTTACCAGGGCGGCCAGGCTCGCGTCAGCGTGGTGCAGACCCAGAACCAGAGAATCTAAAATGTCTTTGTCTTCCTGGCTGAGCTTGTCGCACTGCACGTCGATGCCGGAGGAATAGCTGTATTTTTCCGCGGTGTAGAGCTGGTGGTTTTCCATGGACAGGCCGTAGAGGAAAATCGGCTTGCTGGGGTCCCGGGCTTCATAACGGGCAATCATTTCCTGGACCAAGGAGGCGTCGGAGAGATAGGCTCCGTCCTCGACGCCTTCGGTCACGAAGTCTTCCCGGAAGGCGACGGTGTCAAAGCCGATGAGGGGCAGGACGTTGGCGCGGTTATACAGCTCGTCCGTGTGGGAGTGGAGGGCGATCGTGTCATACCCCGCGTTTTTCAGCAGGCGGGCGGTGGTGGACAGGTCCCGGTAGACGGCCAGGTTCAGGGTGTTCAGCGTGTCGCCCTCCCGCAGCAGGGAGGAGGTCAGGCCGCTGAACATCTCCATCTCCACGTGGCCGGTGCCGCCGCCGTAGGTGTCGGAGATGAAAAGCCCGTCGGTGCAGGTCTCTGCCAGCCGGTGGAAGTTGGGCAGGGGGTCCTCGGAGAAGGTCAGACCGGGCAGGCGGGTGATGTCAAAAAAACTCTCGGAGGTCAGGAAGATGATATCCGGGGCGGTTTCCCCGGCAGGGGTGCCGGGTTGGTTGGCTTCTTCCCGGAAGCGAGAGACAAGGTCTGTGATGCCCGGGTCGCCGGTGCCGCTTTCCACCTGGATGCGGTGGGCCAGGGCTGAGTAAAGACCCAGGATCACGCCCAGCTCTTGGCTGCGGGCCTCCTGGTCCTGACAGCCCTCGTCCAGGGCCATGGCAGCGCTCTGCATCGCGCCGGGGTACCAGGCGGAGAGCAACAGGGCCAGGGACAGGGCGATGGCGACGAATCCCACCGTACCAGAGGGGTGCCACCGCTCGCCGACGCCCAGCAGAACCGTCCACAGGATTGAGATGAGAACGGCGGCCACGATCGTCACCGTGGGGACCAGTTTATCCGAGGCAAAGCCGGCGATGTCGCCCAGGTTCCCCACGAAGGTGAAGTCACTCAGCTCCAAGGGCGCGCCGTTGATGTCCATCTTATACCGGCTGATGATCGCCAGCGTCATAGAAAACCCAGTCCCCGGAATGAAGGCGATGAAAAGCCGCCGGGTCAGACCGTAGACGGGGAGCATGAGGCTGAAAAACAGCAGCCAGAACAGGGCCGAGGCGGGCACATGGGCGGCGAGCCAAGCAAAGGGTGTGACCAAATTTTGCAGCCAAACGACCTGGGTGGTGTACAGGGTCACAAGGGGAGAGAGCAGCAGAGCAGCCACCACGAAGGCGGCCTGCCGCCTGGTGGGGGCATGGGACATAGTGATACAAATCCTTTCTGTTGTTCTTCTGTATTATACCGCAAAACAGGGAGGGACGCAAGGAAGGGGAAAATTCTGACAACGCAGAAAATGATACGCCCCCTGCCGGGTCCTGAGAGACTGGGCAGGGGGCGTGTTTTGCGCTTTTTAATGTTTTGAATTATTCATCGAAATAATAGTAATCGGTGAAGGTCCCCTCCTGCTGTTTGCCGCTGGCTTCGGTGGCGGTGTAGGTGAAGGTGAAGGCGATGAGG
>CAVCXN010000053.1:0-488 GCA_963606215.1 uncultured Mycoplasmatota bacterium
GTTTACGAGGACGGCAAGATCGACATTCTGGACATCACCGAGGCACAGCGTTTCTATCAGGCCACCAGCACCGACGAAGACTGGGCCACTGCCCAGAAAGCCGATGTCAACGGCGACGACAAGGTCGACATCCAGGACCTGATCGACATTTTCCTGCAAATCGAATTTTGATCCTAAGCGAGGTACTCTATGACACGTTCCACACAGAAACGATACCTGCTGGCGCTGCTCACGGTGGTGCTGGCCCTGTTCGCCCTGCTTCTGATGCACCCGACAGCAGGGGCCGTTGACGACACCAATGAAGAAGAGACGCTGGTCGGTGCGAATATCCAAGACGGTGTGCTGCTTGGCTACTATGGCCTGGGGGGAGACATTGTCCTGCCCAACACCGTCACGAAAATTGGCGACGAGGCCCTCAAGAACAACAAGAATATTGTCAGCATCACCATTCCCGGCAGCGTCAAGGACATTGGCAACAATGCGTTTGA
>CAVCXN010000053.1:498-9039 GCA_963606215.1 uncultured Mycoplasmatota bacterium
GCGTTTGAAGGCTGCACCAAGCTGGAGCGGGTGATTTTCACCAATCCGGAAAAGAAAAGCAACAACCTGATCATTCGCGTCAGCGCCTTTCAGAACTGCAAAAAGCTGACCGAGTGCGAGATCCCTGCCCGTGCCTATCAGGTTGTCGGCAACATCTTCAAGGGCTGCACCAGCCTGACGGAGATCAAAGTCAACGACGCAAACCCCTATTATTTCACCCAGGACGGCGTCCTCTTTGGTCCGGCCTTGGTGCAATATGAACCCCAGTACGACGATGCCTATGCGCTGCAATCCTATCCCGCAGGCCGCCAGGGGGCGTATACCATCCCCAGCTCGGTCAAGGGGAAGGAGATCGACCAGGTCTGGACCAGCGGCTTTGAGGGCGCGGTCGGCCTGACGGACATCACCATCCCCGCCTCCATCGGGCGGCTGGGCACGGCGGCCTTTGAGGGCACGGGCCTGACCAACGTCACCATCCCGGATACCGTCCAGCAGGTGGACCCCGCCGTCTTCCAGAACTGCACCTCCCTGGTGTCCGTGCAGCTCCCGGAGGGCCTGACCGAGATCGATCAGTATATGTTCGCCAACTGCATCCGCTTGCAGCATGTGGACATGCCGGACTCGATTACGAAGATCAACATCTATGCCTTCCACAACTGCACGAGCCTCACCTCCCTGGCCCTGCCAAAGGGTCTGAGTTCTCTGTCCGTAGGCTGCTTTGAGAAGTGCTACAACTTGCAGTATGTGGTCGTGCCCCCCTCTGTCACCAGCTTCCCCTATGACGAGGATGTGGGTCCCTACAATCCCTTCAAATATTCCCCGGTGACGGTTTACGTAGAGCAAGGCTCGAAGGCGGATAAGTTCTTCAATGGCTATCAGGAGGAATTGCAGGCTTCGGCGACGGCCAACGGTGGTTCGCTGACTGTGGTCACGCTGAACAGTGTGGCGGACCCGGCTTCGATCGACGTGGGTACACTCGAGCTGATCGACGCGGGCAGACAGATCAGCGTGGCGGGCAAGTTCTGCATCGGCTCCTATCTGGACGTCCAGCCTCTGACTTCCGGCACGACATACAATGCGTTTGCGGCGAAAGCCAACGGCAAGGCGTTCCAGGCATATAAGCTGGCCCTGCTGCCCAGCGGCACCACGGCCAGCGGCCCCTTCACCCTGACCGTCGGCCAGCCGGAGAACTACTCCTCCTCCGCTACGCTGTATGACGCAAACGCTTCCGCACTGACGACAAATTATGTGGACAACTGCTTTACAGCCTCTCTCTCCAACCTGGGTCCGGTGGCACTCATCGACATCAAAGAGGCTTCCGGCGGCACAGAGGTCACATCCGTCACACTGAGCAAAACGACCCTGAGCCTGGAAGCCGGCAAGACCGGCAAGCTCTCCGCCACGGTTCAGCCCGCTTCGGCTGCGGACAAGTCCATCGACTGGACCAGCAGCAATACGGACGTGGCTTCCGTCAGCGCCAACGGCACAGTCACCGCGAAAAAGGCAGGCACGGCGGTCATCACCGCCAAAGCTGTGAACGGTAAGAGTGCTTCCTGCACCGTGACTGTCACCGGCGGCACGACAGACCCCGATCCCAGCGAGCCGGAGACGGCTGTCTCCGCAGACGTGGCCCTGCGCAGCGCCGGACTGTCGGACAAGCAGCCCAGTTTCCGCCTGGCGCTCAAGAATGCGAAAAACGTGACCACAGTCAGCGTGCGCTTTACGGTCGATGCCAGCACGGTGAGCGTCACCGGCCAGAACGGTTTCACTGCGCTGGCGCAGCCCCAGGGAAGCTATGCAAACGGCAAGTACACCGGTGAGGTCATGCTGGCTTACCTGAACACCGGCCGCACGGCCTTTACCCAGACTTCGGAGACCGCCATTGCCTCCTTTGTGACGAATGGCGACGCGCCCACCCTCAAGATCACCGGCGTGACCATTTCCGGCTGGGACAGCGACGGCAGCGCCGTCTTCGGCACCACCGGCTCCATCGACCCGGATGAGGTCAAATTCGTCGCCACGACTTATGACCTGAACGGCGACGGCAAGGTCGACCAGCTGGACATCACCATCGCCCAGGCGTCCTACCAAGCCCGCTCCACCGACAGCGACTGGAACACCCCCGGTGCCAACGGCGTGGCTCCCTCGGCCTGTGATGTCACCGGCGACGGCGTGGTGGACATTCAGGACCTCATTGCCATTTACCTGAACTTTACCGCGTAATTAAAACCAATCAAGCAGGGTGTGCCCGCTGCGGCGGGCACACCCGTCCACAGGAGGATGTATGAAAACCAAGATAAGATGTCTGCTCTGCGCCATGCTCTGCGTGTGCCTGGGCCTGCCGACGGCCTTTGCCGCCACGATCACGTCGTCCGTGGCGCAAATTTCCCTGCCCAAGGGGGAGACCAAGGCCAGCTTTGACGTGATCCTCACCGTAGACAAGGCATTTGCCGGAGCAGAGTTCGGCCTGAAGCCCTCGGCCGATGACGTGACTCTGGAGTCTTTGCAGATGCTGGGTGAGATCGGCGGGAACAGCCCCGTCCAGGCCGATAAGAACGGCGTGCATTACTTCGGCTTTTTCACCGGCAGCAACGCCTACCGGCCCGGCACCTACAAGGTCGCCCGGCTGACGTATACCTACACTGGCTCTGCCGTCCGGACCGTGACCCTGGCCAGCTCCAAGATCGTCACGGTGGACGAGGACAGCAAGACCACCGAGGGCGATACCTCTTCCCAACCCTTCACCGTTACCATCACCCGTGCAGGCACCACCACCGACGGTGGGACCGGCGGCGGCACGGGCGGCGGCGGTACGGGCGGCGGCACCGGCGGGGGAGGAACTGTGACCCCGGCCCCCGACGACAATACCAACCCCGGCGGCACGACGCAGAACCCCTTTGTGGACGTGAAGCAGGGGGATTATTACTACGACGCCGTGCAGTGGGCTGTGGGCCAGAAGATTACCTCCGGCACCTCGGCCACCACCTTTACGCCCGACGGCATCTGCACCCGTGCCCAGACGGTCACCTTCCTCTGGCGGTCCCAGGGCAGCCCCAAGGCGGCCGGTGCCGAAAACCCCTTCACCGACGTATCCAAGGATGCCTATTATTACGACGCCGTCCTCTGGGCCGTGGAGCAGGGCATCACCAACGGCACCAGCGCGACCACCTTCAGTCCCGACGCCACCGTGACCCGCGGGCAGACGGCAGCCTTCCTCTGGCGCTCTGCCAGGCAGCCCCAGGCGAACCAGACAGCGAACCCCTTCGCTGACGTGACCCAGGACGCCTATTACTACAACGCCGTCCTCTGGGCCGTGGAAAAGGAGATCACCAACGGCACCAGCGCCACGACCTTCTCTCCCGACCAGGGCTGCACACGCGCACAGATCGTCACCTTCCTGTGGCGGGCCAATTCCAATTAACGGACAGCTGCATTGCACGATAGCCGCTCCCGTTGATTCGGAAAAACACTGGACATGATGAAAGACAACACACCCTTGCCTCCTACTTGATACGGAAGGAAAACAAGGGTGTGTTGTTTTTTTGCATCTCTGATCCAGGTCGTATGTCAAGATGTCAATCGTCATAGCAGCGATCCTGACTTGCATAGTATGGAAGAAATCAAGCTTCAAGGGAGGCACTGACTATGACCATCACGCATATGTATCGAGGCTCGTGGGAGCCTGCTCTTGATCGCCAGAAGAGTCGAATGGCAGCCTGTCATCGGCGTTGTTTGCTCCGGCTGGCCCAACTTCGAGCGGCCGGGACACGGGCGGCGTGAGGTGGAGTCATAGACGCCATTTACGCACGCCAGAGCGTGGAGAGGCTAGACAGTCTGTCCGTTGAGGCGCAGGTCGACCTCTGCCGGAAACTGTCCAGTGGGGAGGTACAGGTCTTCGAGGATCGCGGCTTCTCCGGAAAAAATACGAACCGCCCCGGCTTTCAATCGCTGATGGAAGGGGTTCAGAATGGAAAGATCCAGCGCATTTTCGTGTACCGTTTGGACCGCTTCAGCCGCTCGATTGCAGACTTCGGCCGCATATGGGAGGTGCTGGAGAAGCACAGTGTTGCATTTGTTTCTGTGACAGAACAGTTCGACACCGGCTCCCCCATGGGGCGGGCGATGCTGAACATCATTATGACGTTTGCCCAGCTGGAGCGGGAGACGACTGCGCAGCGGGTGAAGGACAACTACCACCATCGATTTTCCCTGGGGGCTTGGCCGGGCGGTCCGGCCCCCTACGGGTTTACGCTGGGGAAATGTGCAGGGCCACAGGGTGGGCAGGTCTCCACTTTGATCGTCAATGAAAAGGCGGACATTGTGCAAGAGATTTTTACACGTTACCGGGAGCCGGGCTTATCGTTGCGAGCCTTGGCCAGGGAGCTGACGGAGCGGGGCATCCCTGGGCCGCGACGTGTGGCCTGGGACAATGTAACGCTCTCCCGTATGCTCCACAGCCCGCTTTATGTGAAGGCCAGCCCGGAGATTTATTGGTGGTATGTCAGCAAGGGCGTGCAGCCCCGGCAGGAGATCGAAGCCTTTGACGGGGAACACGCCTGCAATGTGATCGGCCGGAGAGACCGGGCGAAGGGTATGTATCCTTCTGCGGAGCATCAGATGCTTACCGTTTCGAATCACCCCGGCCTCATTGCGCCGGAGCTTTGGTTGGAGGTCCAGCAAAAGCTGGAAAAGAACCCGCAGATCCAGCGGAGCAACGCGGGAAAATACACCTGGCTTACGGGCCTGATGAAGTGCGCACGCTGCGGATATTCCATCAAGGTCAACTACCGAAAGGCGGAGAACCGGTATGTCATCCTCTGCTCCGGTCGTTCTAATTTTGCGTCCTGTGATGCGTCGCTCCGGCTCGACCTTCGGGAGCTGGAGCGGGCGGTGCAGCAGGAGCTGGAACGGGTTCTTGCGGCGTGCCCGGAGGAACCGGTGGCCGCGGCGGACAGCCAGATATCCAAGGATATTCTGGCTGTGGAGGAGAAGATCCAGCGTCTGGTATCGGCCCTGGCCGAGAGCAGTGCCCTCTCTGCTTCCTACATATCCCAAGAAATTGAGCGCCTTCACAAGGAACGGGAACGGCTGGCGGCCCAGGCTGCGCAGCAGAACAAGAAAACGGAGCGGATCGACTTTGCTTCCTTGTCCTTTGCAGAGAAGAAAGTGGTTGCCGCCGAGTTCATCCAACGGCTCGAGCTGGACGGAGAGCATGTGAACATTTGCTGGAATTTTTAAAGCCCCACACAGACCGGCTTTTGTGGAGTCCAACCGCTGCCAATCCTTCCACGTCCCACTGGATCGGTTCAATGCCCATGCCCCGGACCGTGGCGATGACATGGTCATCATACTCTCCAAAGGGCGGGCGGAACAGAGTGGGGGTCTGGCCGGTGACAGCGGCGATTTTTTCTCCTACGGAGGTCAGGTCTGCCACGATCTCCTGGGCGGAGAGGGTGTTGAAATGGGCGTGGGTGTTGGAGTGGCTCATGACCTCATGCCCCGCGTCGGAGAGGGCCTTGACGGACTCCGGATATTTCTCCACCCAGTCGCCCACGACGAAGAACGTGGCTTTGACGTTGTAGCGCCCCAGAATGTCGATGAGCTGCTGCGTGTCCTCATTCCCCCAGGCGGCATCAAAGGTCAGGGAGCAGACTTTGTCTTCCCGCTGGACGCAGTAGATGGGCAGCTGCCGTTGGGTGGAGGCGGCGGAGACGTAGGAGGGCAAGGTCGTGACCAGGCACAGAGCGCACACCGCCGCCAGCCCCAGCGGAATGGCCAGCGTGCGCTTGCGGACGAAAAGAATCCGGTGCTCCGGCTTCGGCTTCCGAGGTTTCCATCTGAACATAACGATCCCGTCCTTTCTGATAGAGAGAGCCTATGCGCGGGAGCAGGAACTATGCGGAAGCGCAGGAAAAAGGACGAGCCGTTCCTGTGAGAGGCGTTGTTACAAAAATACAGTCTGTACGAAAGCGACAGAAGACTGCTGAAAAGTTCGTTTTTCTTGTGGGAATTGCAGAAAAATTTCGGGGTTAGCTGAGATTAACTGTTGGGGCGATGCATTGACATTTTGTTTTTTTCTCTGTTACACTGAAAGGAAAGTTAGCGCTTACTAACTAAGAGAATACCCAGAGAAAGGTCGGATGGAATGAAACGATGGATCGCCAGCGTACTGGCCGCAGCCATGCTGCTGCCGTGCGTGCCAACTGCGGGGGCTGTGGATACCCAGTCCAAAGAACCCCCTGCCACCGGTACCTCTGCGTACCGGCCGGAATCCCTCAAGGACAGCGGACCAGAGGTCGTGCAGTCTGAGGAGGAGATCAGCCCGGACGAGGAAGTGACTGCCATCATCGTGCTGGAGAAAAAGACCAGCCCCTTGGCGCTCTTCCAGCAGAAAAGCATTCAGAACGAGATCAGCAAGAACGTGCTGGATGGGAAAAAGTTAGAGATCCTCCACAGCTACACCACCGTGGAAAACGGCTTTGCCGCCGTGGTCCCCTATGGCCAGCTGGAAGAGATCAGACAGCTCCCCGGCGTGGCTGCCGCGTACGCCGCCCCGGTCTTCAAGGTCGCCCCGGATATGCCAACGACCATGACTGAGTTGGGCGGCCTGGAGAACACCTCCGGCTACCAGGGTGAGGGCATGGTCATCGCCATTGTGGACAGCGGCCTGGAGATCAGCCACAAGAGCTTTCAGGATGCTCCCACCAGCCCGGCCCTAACGCAGACGGACATTGAAAACGTCCTGGCAACCAAAAGCCTGAAGGCCGAGGAGAAAAAGCCCGGCATCACCGCCAGCCAGGTTTACCGCACGGCCAAGGTCCCCTTTGCCTTTGACTACGCGGACAACGACCTGGACGTGAACCCCGGCAGCGCGGGCGACCACGGCACCCATGTGGCCGGCATCGCCGCCGCCAACGCAGGCGTGGTGCAGGATGTGGTCGGCGTGGCACCCCAGGCGCAGATTTTGGCCATGAAGGTCTTCAGCTCCAGCGGGTCCAACGGGGCCACCTGGGACGATATCCTGGCTGCCGCCGACGACGCCGTGGCCCTGGGTGCGGATGTCATCAACATGAGCTTAGGCTCCACCTGCGGCTTCAGCACCCCCGAGGGCGAGGAAGGCGTGGCAGAGGTCCTGGAAAACATTGCCGGCAGCGGCGTGATGCTCTCCATCTCCGCCGGCAACGAGTACAGTGCCGCTTTGGGCACTCGGATCGGCAAGGGCCATGCCCTGACCCAGAACCCGGACTACGGCACCGTCGCCAGCCCCTCCAGCTACAGCGAGCCGCTGTCTATCGCCAGTGTGGAGAAAGAGGATACCATCACCTCCAACTACTTCACCGCCGGCGACCGCAAGATCGCTTTCAACGACACCGCCGAGGACAGCACCGCCTCCGGTGTGGACAGCAATTCTAAGAAGTTCCGCTCCCTGGCAGGCAGCGCACAGAACTATGTCGTTGTGCCTGGCTCCGGCGCAGAAGGAGATTACGATGGCCTGACTGTCAAGGATAAGATCGTTCTGGTTTCCCGCGGTTCGATCACCTATCAGGAGAAGAAGGAGGCAGCGAAGAAACTCGGTGCTGCCGGTATGGTCGTCTACAACAACGAGCCTGGTATGCTGTACATGCAGCTGGACGAGTACGATATCCCCACGGCCTTCATTTCCCAGGCCGACGGCAAGTATCTGGTCGGTCTGGCTGAGGGCCAGCGGAAGCTGACCGTCTCCGCCGTCTCCGGCGCCGTGGACAACCCCACCTCCGGCGAAATGTCTGACTTCTCCTCCTGGGGCGTTACCCCGGACCTGAAGCTGAAGCCGGACATCACCGCCCCCGGCGGCAACATCAAGTCCACGACCGTGAATAACGGCTACACCACCAAGAGCGGCACCTCCATGTCCGCCCCCTTCGTCTCCGGTGCCATGGCTCTGGTGAAGCAGTATGTGGAGCAGAAAGACCTGGCTTCCAGCGAGACGGACAAGGCTGATCTGGTCAGTAACCTGCTCATGAGCACCGCCGACCTGGTCATGGCTGGCACCGCCCCCTATTCCCCCCGGAAGCAGGGCGCAGGCAGCGTGAACATCGCCGCCGCCACCTCCACCAAGGCTTACCTGACGGATGTTGATGGCAACCGCCCCAAGGTCGAGTTGGGGGACGATGCCCAAAAGACCGGAAGCTATCAGGTCAAGTTCCAGGTCCACAACCTGAGCGACGAAGCCCTGACTTACACCGTCGGCGGTTATATCCAGACCGATGCGAAGGAAGTGACCAAGAAACTGGGCGATCAGAACGTGGAGCAGGTCACAGAGCTGCCCTACCTGTTGGGCAAGATCGAGGCCCAGGAGGTCAACGTACCGGCGAAAGCGGCTGTGACAGTCACAGCCCTTGTCAGCCTTGACCAGGCTGACAAGGATTATATGGATTCCTTTGCCAACGGGACTTATATCGAAGGCTTTGTCACCCTGACCCCTGCCTCCGACACCCAGCCCACCCTGTCCATCCCCTACATGGGCTTCTACGGCGACTGGACCCAGGCCCCCATCATCGA
>CAVCXN010000054.1:0-2694 GCA_963606215.1 uncultured Mycoplasmatota bacterium
ATCCAGACCTTCATCGCCGAGCATCCGAGGCTGCTTTGCAGCAGGGAGTTACACTAAACCAGTATGTGCAGTCTGCATTGGAACAGGCTGTCAGCAGAGCGTAATGAGATGTGATCACCGCAGCCCTTCTTTTCGGGCTGCGGTTTTCTTCATCCCACAAAAATCCCTCCGCCCCACCCCCAAAAATTGTGGGAGCGGCTAGGGAAAAGCCCATGACTTTTATCGGTGGGCGTGGTAAAATAAAAAGGACTATACCAAGTAAACACCATGACTTTACGTCATAAATCATATTCCAAACCCCACAAGGAAAGAAAGGATGTCTGCGCTATGAACGAATTCAAGGGAAGCAGCAAGTACGTCGTCTCTGAGGACCTGCTGCGCATCGTCAACATCTCCATTGCTTTGCAGAAGCCGCTGCTCATCAAGGGCGAGCCCGGCACCGGCAAGACCATGCTGGCCGAGGCCATTTCCGAGGCTCTGGGCAAGAAGCTTATCATCTGGAACATCAAGTCCACGACGAAGGCCCAGGACGGCCTGTATGTTTACGACACCGTGCAGCGTCTGTACGACAGCCAGTTCGGGGGCGAAGGCGTGGACGATATCAAGAAGTATATCAAGCCCGGCAAGCTGGGCGAGGCATTTTCCGCCGATGAGCAGGTGATCCTGCTGATCGACGAGATCGACAAGGCCGACCTGGAGTTCCCCAACGACCTGCTGTGGGAGCTGGACAAGATGGAGTTCTATATCCCCGAGACCAAGGAGACCATCGCCGCCCAGCAGCGACCCATCGTCATCATCACCTCCAACGCCGAGAAGGAGCTGCCCGACGCCTTCCTGCGCCGCTGCGTGTTCCACTACATTGCCTTCCCCGATCAGGAGATGATGCGCGACATTGTGCACGCCCACTATCCCGACATCGAAGACCACCTGCTGGAGCTGGCGATGCGGGCCTTCTACCAGGTGCGCGACCTGCCCACCGTGGCCAAGAAGCCCTCCACCTCCGAGCTGCTGGACTGGCTGCAGGCCCTGCGGCTGGGCGGCATGGACCCGGAGAAGATCGAGGCCGAGCTGCCTTACGCCGGCATTCTGCTGAAGAAAAACGAGGACCTCACCGCCGTGAAGAACGCCAAGAACCGCGTGAAGAACGGCTTCCGTTGGTAAGAGCACCTGCTGACATCCGCCAACGAGAAAGGAGGGACACCGTTTGTTTACGGACCTGTTTTACTACATGCGCGCCAAGGGGCTGAAGGTGTCCATGAATGAGTGGCTGTCGCTGATGGAGGCCCTGGAGCGGGGCCTGTGCCGCAACAGCCTGCTGGAGTTTTACTATGTCAGCCGGGCCATTCTGGTCAAGACCGAGGCCGACTTTGACAAGTTCGATGAAATTTTCTTAGAGTATTTTGACCGCATCCAGCACATCGAGGATATCCCGCAGGAGCTGATGGACTGGCTCCACGACCCCAAGAACATGAAGAAATACGATAAAGACGAGGTGGACGCCCGCACCACCTACGACCTGGAAAAACTCCGCCAAATGCTGGAAGAGCGGCTCCAGGAGCAGCACGAGCGGCACGACGGCGGCCAGTATTGGGTGGGCACCGGCGGTACCTCCACCATGGGGCACTCCGGCTACGCCGCTACCGGCATCCGCGTCGGGGGCAAGAGCCAGCACCGCCACGCCCTGCAAGTGGCTGGGGAGCGGGACTTTAAGGACTTCCGGGAAGACAACGTCCTGGATCAGCGGTCCTTCCAGCTGGCCTTTCGCCGCCTGCGGCAGATGACCACCCGGCAGGACGGTCCCATGGACGTGCTAAACCTGGGCCGGACCATCGACGAGACGTGCAACAACGCAGGCTATCTTCACCTGTCCTTTGACCGGCCCCGGACCAACGACATCAAAGTCATGGTCCTCTTCGACTCCGGCGGGTCCATGACGCCCTACATGCGTCTGTGCGGCCAGCTGTTCCAGGCGGTGAACCGGGCCAACAACTTTAAGGACCTGCAAATCTATTACTTCCACAACTGCTGGTACTCCGAGCTGTACACGGGACCCCGGTGCATCTACGGCGAGTCGGTGCCGACGCAGTGGATCATCAACAACCTCAGCCGGGAGTATAAGGTCATTGTCGTCGGAGACGCTTCCATGGCTCCCTCCGAGCTGACTTGGATCGGCGGCAGCTCCTACTACAACCGCTACAACGCTGAGACGGGTTTGACCTGGCTCAACCGCTTCCACACCCGCTTTGAGAAAATGGTGTGGTTCAACCCCATCCCCGAGGCCATGTGGGAGTATGACTACGGTTATCAGACCATTGAGATGATCCGGCAGGCGGTGGATATGTATCCTTTAACCGTGGAGGGGCTGGGACGAGGGCTGAAGAAGCTGGTGTCTGCCCGGTGATGGTGTTGGGTTATTACACGACGGGTCAATAGCGGCAGGTCGCTCATGGAGTTTGGCTTCGCCAAATGGATTGAATTGGTGGTTCCGTAGGGTAGGGTGTTGGCTTAGTACACTACGGCTCAATTGCGGTAGGTAGCCCTCATTCGTCCCGGCTCTGGCCGGGCCACCTTCCCCCTCGGGGAAGGCTCTCGGGACGCGGTACAAATCTGAAAAGTAGTACCTTTTATTGTAATAGCACCACCCATTACGCGGAACAAACTTGTAGTGTTGTACTTTTTTATGATAAACGGTAC
>CAVCXN010000055.1:0-4745 GCA_963606215.1 uncultured Mycoplasmatota bacterium
CCCCCAGCGTCCACAGCCAGCTCCGCAACCTCATCGCCGACCTGCGCTCCACTCTGGCTGGATTGGGGCAGGGGAACGTCATCCGCAAGCAGCGGGACCGCATTGCAGTGGATCCGGAACGGGTGGACTGCGATTACTACCACTATCTGGATGGCGACGAGGGGGCGTTCCGAGGGGAGTACATGAGCAATTATTCCTGGGCGGAGATGACGTTGGGGGGATTGGAGTAGATGGTATAGCCATATCCTCTCACCCTCCCGCATATCCTCTCCCAAGGGGGTATCCCACATGCCAACCACCCACGCCCCCCACCTCTGGCAGGTGGGGGTTTATTTACGTCTCTCCAAAGAAGACGCCCGCCGGGAGAGCGCCAGCATCGCCAACCAGCGGGCGATCTTACTCGATTACTTACACCACGAGTTTCAAGGCCCTTGGGAACTGACCGCCCTCTACACCGATGACGGCCGTACCGGGACCGACGACACCCGCCCTGCCTTCCGCCAGCTCATCCGGGATGTGGAGGCTGGAACGGTCAACTGCGTCCTCTGCAAGACCCTCTCCCGCGCCTTCCGCAACTACGCCGACCAGGGGTATTATCTGGAAGAGTTCTTTCCCCGGCACCGCACTCGGTTTATCGCCCTGGGCAGTCCCCGGGTGGACAGCTACCTCAACCCCGACGCCGTACAGTGGGGGTTGGAAATTCCCATCAACGGGATTCTGAATGACCGATATGCCGCCAAGACCTCAGCGGACGTGCGCCGCACGCTGGACATGAAACGGCGGCGGGGGGAGTTCATCGGCTCCTTTGCACCTTACGGTTACGCGAAAGACCCTAAGAATAAAAATGCGCTCATCCCCGACCCGAAGGCGGCGCGGGTCGTTCTGCAAATCTTTCAGTGGTACGCCGGGGGAATGGGGCAGGGAGACATTGCCCAGAAGCTCAACACCCAGGGCGTCCCCAATCCCACGGCCTATAAAACCGCCCAAGGGGTCAACTACCACCGCCCCGGGCAGGCAGGGGATGGGCTTTGGTCTGCCGGAAGCATTGGGCGTTTGTTAAAAAATCCCGTCTACGCCGGGACGATGGTCCAGGGCAGACAGGAAGTGGTGAGTTATAAAGTTCATGAGACACGGGCTGTGCCGGAAGGGAAGTGGTTCGTGGTGGAGAACACCCACCCGCCCCTCGTCCCGCCGGAAGTATTTCAGCAAGTCCAAACACGTTTGCGCCAGCCCGTCCGCCGCCCGCCGGGGGAAGCGTCTCCCCATCTCTTCGCGGGATTTTTACGCTGTGCCGCCTGCGGCAAGGCCATGAGCCGCAAGACGGCCAAGGGGTTCGTCTACTATACCTGCTCGACCCACCGCCGCAAATCCAAGGCCGCCTGCACGCCGCACACGATCCGGGCCGACCGGCTCTGCCTTGCCGTGGCGAAGCAGCTGGACGTTTCGCCAGAGGACGTGACCCGCCCCCTGCTGTTTGCCAAAATACAGGAGATTCTGGTGGGGGAAGGGGGGCAAGCGCGGTGTTTGACCCTGGATGGGACGGAGAAAGTCTTAGATTTAACAAAAATTTAACATGGACAGGGTTTTCTATTTTACATCCCCCCAGTAGACTTATCGTTAAGAAAAGGTTAAATGAGAGAAGAGGGGGACGCCAAAATGGATTTGATCTACTTATTGGAAGACGACGACAGTATCCGCAAGCTGGTCATGTACGCCCTGAACAGCCAGGGGTACGAGGCCAAGGGCTTTGAGCGCCCGGCGGAGTTCTGGAAGGCCATGGGCCAGGCCCAGCCCAGTCTGGTCCTGCTGGACATCATGCTTCCGGAGGAGGACGGCTTATCCATCCTGCAAAAGCTCCGGGCGGCGGCGGGGACGAAGAAGCTCCCCGTCATCATGCTCACGGCCAAGAACACGGAGTATGACCGGGTGGTCGGGCTGGACAGCGGCGCGGATGATTTTATCTCCAAGCCCTTCGGCATGATGGAGCTGGTGGCCCGTGTCCGAGCTGTCCTGCGCCGGACAGAGAACCGGGAGGAAAACAACGACTATCAGCTGGGTGAGCTGTTCGTCAGCCCCAAGCGCCATGTGGTGAAGGTGGACGGGGAGGAAATCTCCCTGACCAACAAGGAGTTTGAGCTGCTCTGCCTGCTCCTGGAGCACCAGGGCATGGCCATGACGCGGGACGCCATCATGGACGGTGTGTGGGGTCAGGAGTTCAGCCGGGAGAACCGAACCTTAGACGTGCATGTGCGGACCCTCCGCACCAAGCTCGGCCCTGCCGGACACTACATTGAAACCGTCCGGGGCGTGGGCTATAAGATGGGGGGTGAGGGCGCATGACCGGGAAAATCTTCCGCAGCTGCTTCTTAGTTGGCCTGGCCATGATGGTCCTCTGTACTGGCCTGTTCCTGGTCGTTATGACGAACAAGCACGAGCAGACGGTCTACGAGGAAATGCGCCAGGAAATGGTCTACGTCCGCCACGGCATGGAGCAGGACGGCGAGAAGTATCTGACCACCCTGAGCGGTACTGACGAGCGCCTGACCTGGGTGGCGAAAGACGGCACGGTTCTCTACGACAGCGTGGCCGACCCCGCCACGATGGAGAACCATGCCGACCGCGCTGAGATTCAACAGGCCGAACAAGAGGGCAGCGGCCAGAGCAAGCACCTATCCAACACCCTGCTCCAAAAGACGTTATACTACGCCGTCCGCCTGGACGATGGAACGGTGCTGCGTCTGGCCAGCGTGCAGACGACCATGGGGGCCATGCTCCTGGGCGTCTTACAGCCGGTGCTGCTCATCCTGATCTTAGCCATCGTCATCTCCGCGCTCCTGGCCTCCCGTCTGGCGCGGCAAATTACGAAGCCCATCAACAACATCGACCTGGAGGACCCCCGGGCCGATGAGACCTACGAAGAACTCTTCCCCCTGGTCAGCCGCCTGCGGGAGCAGAACCGGACGATCGGCCGCCAGATGGAGGCATTGCAGCGCCGCCAGCGGGAGTTTGCAGCCCTGGCGGAGAACATGAACGAGGGCGTTTTGCTGCTCGACGGGCAGTACCACATCCTCTCCAGCAACCAGGGAGCCATGGCCCTGCTGGGGCAGGAGGGGGAATTAGAGGACCTGCAAAAAGATTGCCGTCAGGAGATTCGCGAGGCCGCCGGACGCGCGTTAGCCGGACACCATGCCCAATCCCTCATGGACCTGGGGGAGCAGGTCATTGAAATTCTTGCCAGCCCCGTCATCGCCAGCGGCCAAGTCACCGGGGCCGTCATCCTCATGGTGGATGTCACCGAGCGGGAGAAGCGGGAGAGCCTGCGCCGGGAGTTTTCCGCCAATGTTTCCCACGAGCTGAAAACGCCCCTGACCTCCATCTCCGGCTTTGCCGAGCTGATGAAGGAGGGGCTGGTGGACCCGGAAACCATGAAGGAGTTTGCCGGGGATATCTATAAAGAAAGCCACCAGCTCATCGCGCTGGTGGAGGACATCATGAAGCTCTCCCGCCTGGACGAAGGCTCCGAGGACTTGGAGCAGGAGAACGTGGACCTCTACGGACTCTCCCGCAAGGTCCTGAACGACCTGCGCCCCATCGCGGACCAACGGGGCATCTCTCTGACCGTCGAGGGCAAGGGCCAGAAGGTCTACGGCGTCTGGCGGATTCTCCACGAGATGGTCTACAATCTCTGCGAGAACGCCATCAAGTACAACAAAGAAAACGGCTCCGTCACCGTGACCATTTCCGGTGACGAGCGTGAGGCTGTGCTGTCGGTGAAAGACACCGGCATCGGCATTCCCAAGGCCCAGCAGGAGCGCGTCTTTGAGCGCTTCTACCGGGTGGACAAGAGCCATTCCCGCAAGATCGGGGGCACGGGCCTGGGGCTGTCCATCGTCAAGCACGGCGCCCAGTTCCACCACGCCAAGGTCTCCATGGAGAGTGAACCCGGCGTGGGTACGACAATTACTATTCGCTTCCCAAAGGAGGAATCTACTATATGAATCAGAACACAAGACAAATTACGTTTGAAGAGATCAAGAACGATCCCGATATCCGCACCTACATCAAGAAGGCCGATGAGTCCCTCATCGCCCTGGGCTTTACCGAGCACAGCTTCGCCCACGTGGGCCTGGTGGCGGAAAACAGCCGCTATATTTTAGAGACGCTGGGCTATCCCGTCCGTGAGGTCGAGCTGGTGCAGATCGCAGGCTATCTGCACGACATCGGCAACCTCGTCAACCGCATCGACCACTCCCAGAGCGGGGCGGTCATGGCCTTCCGCATCCTGGACCACATGCACATGCCCGCCCAGGAGATCGCCGAGATCGTCACCGCCATCGGCAACCACGACGAGGGCACCGGCACGCCCGTCAGCCCCATGGCCGCTGCGCTCATTTTGGCGGATAAGTCCGACGTCCGCCGCAGCCGTGTGCGCAATCAGGATAAGAGCAAGTTCGACATCCACGACCGGGTGAACTATTCTGTCACCAAGGCCGAGCTGAAGATCAACGAGAGCAAGACGCTCATCAAGCTCAAGCTGCACATCGACACGCGGTACGGATCTGTCATGGACTATTTTGAAATTTTCCTGAACCGGATGACCCTGTGCAGACGGGCGGCGGAGACACTGGGGCTGCAATTTAAGCTGATCATCAACGAGCAGCAGTTGGTGTGAGGCTTGACAAAGCGGAGGGAAATTGGTATTATAAAAACAGAAAGAGCGTTGCTACTAGCGGTTAGCTCTAACA
>CAVCXN010000056.1:0-7251 GCA_963606215.1 uncultured Mycoplasmatota bacterium
TTGTGGGGTGGGTAAAGGGACTCGAACCCTCGACACCCGGAACCACAATCCGGTGCTCTAACCAACTGAGCTACACCCACCAAATAAACTTGCTAAACAGTTTGGGAAAAATGGCACGCCTGAAGGGACTCGAACCCCTGACCCACTGCTTAGAAGGCAGTTGCTCTATCCAGCTGAGCTACAGGCGCATATCAGCGTATTCAAGACCACTGCCATCTGCAAAACCGGCACCCGTTGCTGCCAGCTTTGCAGGTGGAGCGGGTGATGGGAATCGAACCCACGCGACCAGCTTGGAAGGCTGGGATTCTACCATTGAACTACACCCGCATAAGGTATGGATTCCGAAACCGATAGCTTGGTTATAGTACCATGGATCACCCGATTTGTCAACGACTTTTTTCATTTTTTCCAAATTTTTTTCAAAATCGATGCAATGCTATGTAGGGCCGGAAAAACCGGCCCTGCTTCGCGCTTCCCTGATCGACGGTTTCACAGCTGCTTCAGCTCTTCCAGCGCCGCGCGGATGGAGCGGGCCGGGACAAAGGCTGCGCCTAGCTTCATGGCCCGCGCCAGGGTCATGCCTGCGGACTTGGTCACGATAGGTAAGTTGATGACCTGCGGGAAATGCTTGGCCAGCACAGCCCGCGCCTGCGGGTGCGCCATCAGCTCCCGAATGGTGATTTGATTGTTTTTGAGATCCATCGAATTCACCTCCGTTCTGATAGCCTATCCTATGCCAAAAATGGCGGCGTCGTGCCGCATAATCTCCCACTCCCCTGCCGATACTAACGCCAGACTTTCCAAAGGAGGAAACATGCCATGAATAACAGCAAGGCAAACAACAGCATCAAGTGTTCCGTCTCCAGCTGCGCCCACCACAACAGCGCCCAGAGCGCCTGCAACCTCTCCTCGATCCAGGTGGGCTGCTGCGGCCCCGCCACCAAGGAGTGCGCCTGCACGGAATGTGCTTCCTACGAGATGTCCAAGCAGAAGTCCGGTTTCTGAGCCGGTTCTACGGGACCAAAAAGCCGGGAGAGATATTGAAGTTCTCTCCCGGCTTTTGCCGTTTTTTATGGAACGGATTACTCCGCCTTGGGCGCTTCGTCGGCCTTAGGAGCCTCTGCCTTCGCCTCGGGAGCGGGAGCAGCGGCCTCAGCCTTCGGAGCGTCTGCCTCGGGAGTAGCAGGGGCCGCCTCAGCCTTAGGCGCAGCGGCAGGAGCAGCAGCAGGAGCTGCTGCGGGCTTGGGAGCCGCAGGCTTCTTGGGCTTGGGAGGCAGGACCTTGCCATCCACGGTGATCAGCTGGCGGGGGCAGGCGCGAGAGCACATGCCGCAGCCGATGCAGATGTCATAGTTAATCTTGGCCAGGAAGTCCTCGACCACGATGGCACCTTCCTTGGGACAGGCTTTCACGCAGATCTTACAGCCGATACAGCCGTTGTCGCAAGCCTGACGCACAGCAGCGCCCTTGTCGTGGGAGGAGCAGGCGACCTCGGTGTACTTCTTGGCGTTGAGGGGCACGATGCGGATGATGTGCTTGGGGCAGGCATCCACACAGGCGCCGCAGGCCACGCACTTGTCAAAGTCCACCTTGGCCACGCCGTCCACGATGTGGATAGCGTCGAACTTACAGGCGTCCACACAGTCGCCGCCGCCCAAGCACCCGTAGGAGCACTTCAGGGGGCCGGAGGACACGCGGGAGACAGCCAGACAGCTCTCCAGACCAACATAGTCATAACGGGTCTTGTCGTGACCGCCCCCGGTACACATGACCTGGGCGATCTTGCGGGCGCCAGCTTCCACAGCCACGCCCATAATCTCACCGATCTTGGCAGCCGTGGCTGCGCCGCCGGGAGAGCAGGCGTTGACAGGAGCGGTGCCTGCCACCACAGCGCTGGCGTAGCCGCTGCAGCCGGGATAGCCGCAGCCGCCGCAGTTTGCGCCGGGCAGAATTTCTACAATGGCGTCCTCGCGGGGATCCTTCTCCACGGCGAAGACCTTAGAGGCCACCGCAAGGATGGCGCCGAAGATGATACCCAGAATCGTCAGAACGATAGGGGCTAAAATAGTCGTACTCATATTCTTTCGTCGCCCCCCTTACCAAACTTTCAGGCCGGAGAAGCCCAGGAACGCCAGAGAGATCAGGCTGGCGGCCACCAGTGCGATGGGGAAGCCCTCAAAGCACTTGGGACACTTGGCGAACTCCAGGCGCTCACGCACGCTGGCGAAGAGCACGATGGCCAGCAGGAAGCCCAAACCGCCGGTGATACCGTAGGTCAGGCTCTCGCCGAAGTTGTAGCCCTTCTGAGCGTTCTGCAGGGTCACGCCCAGCACGGCGCAGTTGGTGGTAATCAGCGGCAGGAACACGCCCAGGGACTCATACAGAGCGGGCATGGACTTCTGCAGGAACATCTCCACGAACTGAACCAGGGAGGCGATAACCAGGATGAACGTAACGGTCTGCATAAAGCCCAGGTCGAGCTTGTTCAGCAGCTCGTTGATGGGCCAGTTGACCGCGGAGGCCACGCCCATAACGAAGGTAACAGCCATGCCCATGCCCAGTGCAGTCTCGACCTTCTTGGACACGCCCATAAAGGGGCAGATGCCCAGGAACTGGGACAGGACGAAGTTGTTGACCAGGATAGCAGCCAGGGCGATGGCCAGCAGGCTCGTGATACTTTCCATTACTTCGCCACCTCCTTATTCTTCTTGGGCTTGTTCATGAAGTACTGGACCACAGCGATGATGATGCCCAGGGTCAGGAAGCCGCCCACCGGCAGGACCATACCCAGAGCGACCACATCGGTGGGCAGGATCTGGAAGCCGGCGCCGTTGTTGAGCAGGCCGGCACCGAAGGTACCGGCGCCCAGGAACTCACGGATGACACACATGATGACCAGCGCCACCGTGTAGCCGATGCCCTGGAAGACGCCGTCCAGCGCAGAAGCGCCAATGCCGTTCTTGGAGGCAAAGCCCTCAGCACGGCCCAGGATGACGCAGTTGACCACGATCAGGGGGATGAACAGGCCCAGACTGGAGGACAGGGCGGGCACGAAGCCCTTGATCAGCAGGTCCACCATGGTAACAAAGCCGGCGATGACGACGATGTAGCAGGCGATACGGACCTTGCTGGGGATGATCTTCCGCAGGGCGGAAATGACGATGTTGGAGCAGGTCAGAATGGCAATAACCATGACGCCCATGCCCAGGCCGTTGAACAGAGAAGTCGTGATGGCCAGCAGGGGGCACATGCCGATCAGCTGGACCAGAGCGGGGTTCTGGGTAATGAGGCCCTCTTTAAATTGATTCTTTACATTCATGTTCGGTCCCTCCTTAACCCAGTGCTTCCACAACAGCACGGGCGGCGTTCACGCCGTCGCAGACTGCGCGGGAGGTAATGGTGGAGCCGGTGATGGCATTGATGGTGCCGCCGTCCTTGGTCACGCTGACCACATCGGTAGCGCCCTGGAACTGGGCCTGCCAATCGGGTTCGGTGTCCTTAGAGCCCAGGCCAGAGGTCTCGGACTGGCTGATGATGGCGAGCCCGGTCACTTCACCGGCGGAGTTGATGCCAGCCATCATGTCGATGGCGCCGCCGAAGCCGTTGGGAGAGTTGACCTCCACGACATAGCCCTCTTCCCCGGCCTGGTACACGCCCAGGACGGGAACGACCGTACCGGTGTCGATGGTCACGCTCTCGTCGGAGAACTCGACCTTGTCATAGCTGTCGGCGGGCATGACCACCTGAAGGGACTCCTGGATGGTCTTCTCATTGTTCTGCGCAATCAGGGGCGCAGTGATGTTGTTGACAACGCCAAGCAGGGCGGCCACGACCAAGCAGATCACTGCCAGGACGATGATCATTGCGGCTACGCCGGGTTCTTTTTTCGTCGTGCTCATGATTATGCGCCCTCCTTTGCTGCTTTTTTCGCGGCCTTTGCCTTCTCCTTCTCGGCCTTGCGCATCTCAGCGGAGACGCCGAAACGATGGGGCAGGGTTGCCTTATCGATCAGCCACACGCAGATGTTCATGATCAGGATGGAGTAGCACACGCCCTCGGGATAGCCGCCGAAGTAGCGGATGAAGACCACCAGCAAACCGGCGCCGATGCCGAAAATCACTTCGCCCTTGGGGGTGTTGGGGCTGGTCACGTAGTCGGTGGCCATGAAGAAAGCGCCCAGGAACAGGCCGCCGCCGAAGATCTCATACAGCATCCAAGTGACGCGATTCACGTCCTCGGGAGCGCGGGAGAAGATCAGGGTCAGCACGGCCACGGTGAGGATGTAAGCGGCGGGGATACGGATGCGGATGACGCCCTTGGCCAGCATGTAGATGCCGCCGATGAGCAGAGCAATGGCGGAAACCTCGCCCACGCAGCCGCCGATGTTGCCGATGAACATATCAGCCAGAGAAGCATCAGGCAGAACGCTGTTCTTCATCAGGTCGTTGGACAGAGGGGTGGAGCCGGTCACGGCGTCAGCAGCGGACACGATAGAGGCCCAGTTTGCCTTGCCGGGCAGCACCCAGGTGGTCATAGGCACGGGGTAGCAGAGCATCAGGAAGGCACGGCCGCCCAGTGCGGGGTTGAGGAAGTTGGTGCCCAAGCCGCCGAAAAGCTGCTTGACCACGATGATGGCGAAGGCATCGCCAATGATGATGGTCCAATAAGGCAGCGTGACCGGACATACGAAAACCAGCAGCACACCGGTGATGGCAGCGGACAGGTCCCCGCAGGGGATCGGCTTGTGCATGATCTTACAATAGAGCCACTCAAAAATTTCACAGAAAACCACTGAAACCAGGGTCATGGTCAGTGCGCGCGGCCCGAACACATAAATGCCCATCGCCAGAGCGGGAATGAGGGCGATGAGGACATCCCGCATCAGATTCTTCGTCCCAACAGGAGACGATGCGTGCGGCGAGGAGGCTACGCTCAGTTTGTATTCTTCCATGCTGTCCCCTCCTTACTTCTTTGCCGCCGCCTGCTGGCGGATGGCGAATTTTGCGGTACGGAACTGCTGCACCAGAGGGATTCTGGCCGGGCAGATGTACTGGCAGCTGCCGCATTCCATACAGTCCATGATCCGATACTCCTCGACCTCGCTCCAGCGGCGGGCCTTGGCGAACATGTTCATGAACAGGGGGGTCAGGTGCATGGGGCAGACATTGACGCAGCGTGCGCAGCGGATGCAGGTGGGATTGGCGCTGACCGCGGGCATATCCTCCTTGCTCAGGCAGAGCACGCAGTTGCTGGCCTTGCCCATGGTCACGGACAGGTCATACTGGGCAAAACCCATCATGGGGCCGCCGGAGATGACACGGGCGGGGGTGCCGTTGAAGCCGCCTGCTTCCTCGATCAGGTGAGAGAAGGGGGTGCCAACGGGAGCCAGCAGGTTCACGGGGTTCTTCACAGCGCTGCCGGTGATGGTGATGACCCGCTGATAGACGGGCTGACCAAGGGCAACAGCGTCGTAGATAGCCGCAGTGGTGGCCGCGTTGAACACGCAGCAGCCCACGTCGGCGGGCAGCTTGCCGGGAGGCACCTCACGGCCGGTGATAGCCTGGATGAGCTGCTTCTCAGCGCCCTGGGGGTAACGGGTGCGCAGCGCCTGGACGGTGATGTCCTTGGCGTCGCCAACCAGCTCCTTCAGGTGGTTCACGGCGTTCATCTTGTTGTCTTCAATGCCGATGAATGCGTGGTTGAGCTGAAGGGCCTTCATGATGAACCGAACGCCGCCGATGATCTTCTCGCCGTGCTCGAGCATCAGGCGGTGGTCAGCGGTAATGTAGGGCTCACATTCAGCACCATTGATGATAATGGTGTCGGCTTTGCCGACTGCGGAACTGATCTTGACGTGGGTGGGGAAGCCCGCGCCGCCCATACCGGTACAGCCAGCGTCGCGGATAATGTCGATGATCTCCTGAGAGCTCAGGGCATCCACATTGTCCCGCGGCTTGCAGTCCGGGCTAAGGGTGTTTTGGAAATCGTTCTCGATCACAACGGAGAGCGTAGGCACGCCTCCGGTACCGGGACGGGGTTCTACTGCCACAACCGTGCCAGAAACACTGGCGTGGATGGGCGCGCCGAGACCCGCGGTAGCACCGATCATCTGACCGACCAAAACCGTGTTGCCCTTCTGCACCGTGGGCTTACAGGGCGCACCGATGTGCATGGACATCGGGATCACGACCTGGGCCGGTGCTTTGGCCAGCGGCTGGATCGGTTTCTGCTCAGTAGCTTCCTTGTGTTCGGCGGGGTGGACGCCGCCGTAAAATAGTTGCTTCATAGCATCACCTCTGTTTTTCCTTGCCTAGTTCTCTTTTTCCCCAAAAAAGTGTCTCAGTCCGCAGGGAGACTAAAACATTATATATAATAAAGCCAACGGCGAGAATTGTCCAGTGCTTTTCCAAATAAATTTTCTGGAATATGCAAATTTCTGTCATTTTCCCTGTCGCTTTTCGTGCTTTTCTTTTTCCTGTCTTTTTGATATACTAAAAAAGATAACACATTAGGATCATTGTCGTTAGGAGGCAGACAGTATGGACCTTGCACGACCCTGTTTTTCTGTGGTGGGTGACTCCATCAGCACCTTCCAAGACTACTCCCCCGTGGGGGCGGAGCACTATGCCCCGGACCTCGCTGGCGCCACCGGCGTAGCGTCTGTGGAGGACACCTGGTGGATGCAGACCATCCACGCCTTGGGGGGCGAATTTCTCTCCAACATTTCCATTTCCGGCAACACTGTCTGCACTGAGGGCAAAATGGGCGGCTTCCCGCCCAAGCGTCTGCGCCAGCTGACGCGGGGCGGCAAAGTCCCGGCTCACATCTTACTCTATGCCGGGCTGAATGACGTGATGTTTTATGTTCCCCCGGCTGTCTTCCAGGCGGAGTATCTGCAACTGCTGGCCAACCTGAAGCAGACCTATCCCCACGCTCAAGTCCACTGCGGCACCCTGATCCTGGGGGAGATCCCCGGTACCGTCAACAGTCTGCGCGGGATCATTCAGCGGGCCGAGCCGTACAACGCCATCATACGTCAGGCCGTCGCTCAGACGGGCTGCCATCTGGTGGACCTGGCTGCGCTGGGTGGGCGCTATGACGCCCTGGACGCCTTTCATCCCAACGGCAATGGCATGACCCAGCTGGCCCTGCTCTGGCTGCGGGCCATGGGAATATCAGGTTAAACAAGTTTTGGACATAAAGGCATAAATTTAATTGTTTCTGAAACCTTTTCCTTGCGCTCCCTGGCAG
>CAVCXN010000057.1:0-5748 GCA_963606215.1 uncultured Mycoplasmatota bacterium
GAGAGGTAGGACTTGCCCTGGTCGATCTGGTAGGCGCGATAGAGCAGGTAATTGCCCAGGGAGGTCAGATGGTGGTCCGTGCGGTAGCAGACCTGGCCGCCCCCGGCGATGCCCTCTTTTAAGGCGTCTCGCACGTCGATGATCTTGGTGTACTTCAATATCTCGCTGGCCTTTTTATAGAGCATATCGTCGTCATAGGTTCCGTGGAAAGCGGGCAGCTCGTTCTGCATGAGGTAGCCCGTGGAGGGAACCATGATGATGCTGGCCGGGATGCCCAGGCTCTCGGCGAACTGATCAAAGCGGGTGAGGTTGTTGGTGAAGACCTCTTCGTTGTAGGTCTTGGGGGCATTGATGAGGTAGCCGTCCTTGCCGTGGTAGATACTCTGGGCGGCGTTGCGGCCGGTGGCGAGGTTCCAATAGGCGTTCACGCCCACGAAGAAGTCCCGGCCGGGGATTTGGTCGGCGGTGAATTCCTCCAACTCCTCCTGGGTCTTGCCCTTGAGGATGTTGGAGAGCGTGACCTCCGGGCGTCCGGCGAGGTAGCGCTTCTCGTTGGCGGAGTAATCTTTATCCGGCCCGAAGAGCAGGATGAGGGCCATGATCCCCAGCACCACCAGGAAGACCAGGGAGGGCAGGAAGTGATAGAGTTCTTTTTTGTTCATAGTAGTCTACCTCCCGCAGTTAGAAACGGAAATACAGGAAGGGGTTGTAGCTGCTGCTCACGAGGCTCGCGATACACAGCAGCAGACCGGCCAGACAGAGAACGCCCTCGGCCAGGGGCATGAATTTCTTGGCCTGGAGCTTGTCCCAGACGTTCTTGGCCAAGGGAGTCGAACCGACCGCGCCCAGGATGAACATCCCCACCCAGGGCAGGACGGCGTTGGCTCCGCCCATGGTCCCTGCGCCGCCGGTGAACATGACCTTGATGTAGGCCAGGGCGGTGGAGAGGTCCGGGGAGGCAAAGAACACCCACCCGATGATCACGATGACCATGGCATACAGATGCTGGAAGAAGGCAGGCAGGCGCTTGATGTACTTGCCCAGAACCAATTTCTCGATGAGCAGCAGGACACCGTAGTAGAAGCCCCAGAAGAGGAAGTTCCACCCGGCCCCGTGCCAGAAGCCGGTCAAAGCCCAGACGATGAGAATATTCACGCACTGGCGGATCTTCCCGCAGCGGTTGCCGCCCAGGGGGATGTAGACGTAATCCCGGAACCAGGTGGACAGGGAAATGTGCCAGCGCCGCCAGAACTCCGTGACGCTCTTGGAGATATAGGGGTAGTTGAAGTTGATGCAGAACTCAAAGCCCAGCATCCGGCCCAGGCCCCGGGCCATATCGGAGTAGCCCGCGAAGTCAAAGTAGATTTGCAGGGTATAGGCGCAGGCCCCCGCCCAGGCCCCCAGCATCCCGGCGGCCACGGGGTCGGCGGACATGCTGTCCCAGAGCATCCCGAACTGGTTGGCCAGCAGGACCTTTTTCGCCATGCCCACCATGAACAGGCGCACACCGGAGTTGAATATGGTGGGCGTCTCGCGGCGGGAGACGAGCTGGTCGTTCACGTCCTTATAGCGGACGATGGGACCGGCGATGAGCTGAGGGAAGAGGGAGATATAGCAGGCGAAATTCACCAGGCTGTGGGAGGCTTCGCAGTCGTCCCAATACACGTCGATGAGGTAGGAGACGGCCTGGAAGGTGTAGAAGGAGATGCCGATAGGCAGCGCGATGCTCACATCCGGCAGGCCGGAGAAGGCGGGAATGTGTTTCAGGGTCCCGACGAACAGGCCCGCATACTTGAACACGCCCAGGGCCGCCAGATCGATGACAATGCCAATGATGAGGATCAGGCGCTTCCGGGTTCGGGTAGGCTGTTTTTCCATCAGCACACCACCGAAGTAGTTGACGATGATGGAAGCAATCATAATGAGAACATAGACCGGCTCACCATAGGCATAGAAGACCAGGTTCGCCAGCAGCAGGAAAAAGTTTCGGAACCTGAACGGCAGGATGTGGCTTACCAGCAGGACCACCATCAGGAACAGAAGCAGGAAGGGTAAGCTAGAAAATACCATAGATTTTGATCTCTCCTGTGCGATTCGTTAGACTGCAAGACTGCCGGGTTGCCCAACAGGGCACCCGGCAGTCCTCGCATCATTCTCTCAGGGACAGAGTGGCCGGAGCTTAGCCCACGGCGCTCTGGAAAGCAGACACCATGTCGTCATAGTGGGAAGAGAAGAACAGACCTACATAGTTGCCACTGGTGACGACCTCGCACTTTTTCGCCAGGGCTTCGCTGTCGGGGTCGTAGGAAGAAGCCTGGTCAGCGATGGCGGTGAGACGGTTGGTCAGCTTGGTGGCCACGTCCTGGGCGGCAGTAGCGTCCACAGCCTCGACCATCACGATCTCGTCGGGGAAGGCGGTGCCCACGGTGGCGTTGAAGCTGGCGGAAGACTTCACCTGGTCGGCAGTGATGCCGTAGGTGGCCTCCAGGCCGGCGGTCTCTACGGGCAGAGTGTCGGTGTAGCCGCAGTCAGCGATGAGCTGGTCGCGCAGAGCGGCCAGGTCCACGGAGCCGGTGTTGTCGCCGGTCTGAGTGGCGTCGCCGTTGGCGGCGGGTTCGGTGGTGGCGGGCTGATCGGTGGTCTGGTTGCTGTTGTCGGTGGTCTTATCGCCGCAGGCGGTCAGAGCCAGCGCCAAAACCAGGGCCATCATCAGAGCTGCAAGCGATGTAAAGCGTTTCATAACTTCCATATCCTCCTAGTAAAACAAATACTGGTATATTACTTCAGCGCATCCGGCACATGGGTCAGCAGGTAGTTGGCCCAGGCTGCTGCGCCGTCGTAATTGAAGTGAATGCCCATGGCCTTGTCGCCGCTGTACTCGGCCTTGAGCGCGCCGTAGTCGCCCGTGACGGCCTCGGCGACGTTGACGTAGTACCACTGCTTTTCCTGGCAGATGGCCTTCATCTTCTCGTTGAATTCCTGAATGGTGTAGTTGTTCAGGGAGCCGTCGGCCCGGGGGCTGTCGGCGGTCATGGGGGTAACGGATTCAATGAGCACGGCAATACCGGGAGACTTCTCCTGGATCTTGCTCACTAAGGTTACCAAATCTTGGGACACTCTGTCAACCCCCGAAGCGATACAATTCATGCCCAGCATCAAATAAACTTTTTTCGCGCCGGAGGCGGCGATGCCGTCCTCGATGCGGGGGTGCTGGCCGGACCCGGCGGGGTACTCGGGCAGGTGTGCGTTGCCCGTCTGGTAGGACAGGGCGTTGGTCTGGCTCAGGCTCACGGAGCAGAAGAATTTTGCGTTGCCTAAGACGCCGTAGCTGCTGTTGTAATTGGCCAGGGTGACAGAGACGGAGTCGCCGACGAAGGCGGCGTCATCAAACCAGCTGGCGTCTACGGGGTCCGATTCCGAAACAGAGACGTTGTCTGTCTCCGCCGGAGATTGTTCCCCGTTCTGGCCGTCTTGGTTCTCCTGATTGGTTTGGGTATCTTCAGGCGGGTTGCTCTCGCCGGTTTGGTTGGTGGTGCTCTCCTCCCCTGCCGAGTCCGTGTCCGTGGTGTCCTGGGCGGGGCCGCAGGCGGCCAGGGACAGAACCAGGGAGAGGGTCAGGGCCGCGATGGTCCATCGCTTGCTCATGTGGGTCATAGGAATTTGCTCCTTTCGCGCATCGCCGGGTCAACAGATCACAGGAGCCGCGCGGGGATGTGGGTCAGCAGGTAGTTGACCCAGACCTTGGCCCCTTCGTAAGTAAAGTGCATGCCCATGCTGTTGTAGTCGCTGCAATACTCTTTCTTCAGGAAGCCGTTTTCGTCGCGGAATGCCTCGGCGACGTTGATGTAATACCACTTGTTTTCCTCGCAGTAGGCTTTCATGGTCTCGTTGAACTCGTTGATCTTGCCGTTGTTGAGCTTCTCGGAGTAGCTCTTGCTCTTGTCCGCCATGGGTGTGACAGACTGGATGATGATCTGCACGTCCGGGTTCTTGTCCAGGATATTCCGGAGGATGGTCATATAGTCGTTGGTGGAGCGCTCGATGCCGTAGGCGATGTTGTCCATGCCCAGCATGACATAGACGTACTTGGCGCCGGTGGCGGCGACGCTGTCCTGAATGGCGGGCTTCTGGCCGGACCCCTTGGGGTACTCGGGCAAAATCTGACCGGTGAGCATATTCGTGGGACTCATGCTTCCGGCGCAGAGGAACTTGGCCTGTCCCAGCGCGCCGCTGGCCCCGCAGTAGGCTTCCAGGGTCATGGAGATGGAGTCGCCGATGAACACAGCGTTGTCGAAGAAGCTCACGGGGCCTGCCTCGGACTCGGGGACCAGGGCCTCGAACGTGATGTCTTCGTAGCTGTCATAGAGACTGTCGTAGGCTCCCGCTGCCAGATTGACCGTCTCGCTGCCCTCTGGGATTTCCCGGTCGGCGGCGGTCATGACGCGGTAAATCACGGCGGCCACTTCTTGACGGCTCATGGTGTTCTGAGGATAGAAGAAGCCGTCGTCATAGCCCTTGACGATGCCCGCCATCTGGCAGGCGGTGACGCCGCTGCGGGCGTAGTCGTCGATGTACAGGGAGTCCTGGAACTGGTTCGGCTCCACGACCTTGATCAGGGTGATCTCCTCAAAGGCGGCGAAGCGGGTCAGAACCGTACAGACCTGCTCGCGGTTCAGCGCATCATCGGGAGAAAACGTCGTGTCCGAGGTTCCCCCCACCAGGCCGTAGGTGTAGGCCCAGCAGACGGCGTCGTAATAGGCGGCATCTGCGGAGATGTCGGTGAAGCCGGGGACTTGAATTTCCTTCTGTTCTTTCTCTTTCTTGCGCTGCTTCTGGCGGTCCTGGAAGACGTTGTTATCCGTGTTATAGAGGTAGAGAACCAGGTCGCCCCGCGTTTCCACGGCGGTGCCGTCGAATTTCTCCGCAGAGGGCAGGACCCCCGCCTTGTTCAGCTCTGTAATGTACTGGTAGCTCCACATGTCCTGGGTTACGTCGATATAGGGGTTTTCCCAAGGCTCCTCCTTGGCCGGGCCAAGGCCCCGCAGCAGAGACGCGCAGGAGAACACGATCATAAACGCCAGAAACCAACTGATGGTCTGTTTCACCCGTCATCACCCTCCCAGAAATGATCCTTCCATTTCTATTTTTCTCTCTCAAACACTGCGCTTCGCGCAGGTAATTTATTGTACGTTATCTTCTGCACCAAAAGTGCACCAAAACACAGAAAAAACCGCCCAATTTTTTCGACACTTTCCGTCCTTCTGTTGTTCTTCTTTTCCGGCTTCCGTGGCCCCCGTTGGCCCAACGGGACCAGCGGGACCCATCGGCCCGTTTTCCCCTGCCGGACCCTGGGGACCCATGGGACCCATCGGGCCAACCGGACCGATCAGCCAAGGCCCAATTTCCGGCCGCGGCCAAGGCCCGGGACCGGGTTCGGGACGGGGGCCAGGCCCCGGTTCCGGCTGAGGTTCCGGTCGGGGCGGCGGGCAGGGATCCGGCGGGCAAGGCGGGGGACAAGGCGGCCGACCGAACTGGTCAAAGCCGCCGCATTGATAGCGTTTCATAGAGCGTCCTTTCTCCGCGGAATGCGGGATGAGGGTTTTTGCGGGCGGAAGGCCCGCAACTCACTCTATGCGGGGAGGGTGTGGGAGGTGCGAGGGGTTCTCCCCGAAGGGCCAGACCACTTTCTTTTGAAATTCTGGTGTGCGTCGCGTTTTTAGCCCTGGCACTGTCCTCCCACCAACGAGG
>CAVCXN010000058.1:0-2089 GCA_963606215.1 uncultured Mycoplasmatota bacterium
GGTCTGGACCATGTGGTCTGCGTCCCCCCACAAAATGGCGGCGGCGATGGGACCGATGGTCAGGGTCAAGATGCCGCCCTTGACCAGCTTTGGGTAGCGGCGGCGGAACTTCGCCCGGATCGCCCGGCGGCGCAGGCGGGCCACGGATTCCCTCGCCCCGGCCACCGCGCCGAAGCGCATCATGGCGTGCTGGTCGGCGGCCCAGGGCGCCATGCCCTTGGCCCGGTAGATGGCAGCGTCGGCCTCCAGCTGCTTGCGGACCTGGGCCTTGGCCTCCTCCGTCTCCGGGGAGTCAGGCAGACCGGCGAAGGATTCCTCGATAAAAACTTCCAGCTCTTTGCGCATTCCGTGCCATCTCCTTTCCGGTAGGTCTGTTCTTGTCTCCTTGCGGAATAGTCTTATTTTAACAGGGTGTTTCCCCGTTTACAATCCTTTTTCCCCGGGGAATTTTTACAAAATGGCCGCAGAAAAGGACGGCGAACTTTCTCGTCCGCCGCCCCTGGCGCGTCAAATCTCGTCCATGCCCTGTAAGTCCGCAAGGCTGATGCTGTCCAGGTAGTCATAGATCACCTTATCCAGCCCCTGCCACAGGGGAAGGGCACGGCAGTGGCCGGCCTTTTCGCAGCCCTGCTTCTCCCCCTTCAGGCAGGACACGGAAGCCATGCCCTCGCCCTCGGCCAGGCGAATGATCTCCCCGGCCGCGTAGTCCGTCAGCGGGCGGCAGAGGCGATAGCCGCCGCCCTTGCCCCGGATGGCCTCCACCAGTCCGGCCCGGCTGAGGGAGGCCAGGATATTTTCCAGATATTTTACCGAGATCTCCTGTCGGTGAGCGATGTCCTTGAGCGGGATGTATGCGCCCTTGGGCTGGTCCGCCAGGTCCAGCATCACCCGCAGGGCATAGCGCCCCTTGGTCGAGATCATCATGTGTGCATCCTCCTTCCTGTCGCCGCAGCGACAGTGTTCTGAAGGGCCTGCCCCACCCTCTGTTGGAAGAGAGTGACTCAGGCCCTGCGCAGTAATGATGCTTCTATTATACGCCAAGCGACAGGAAAAAGAAAGAGGGTGGTTTGATTTTTCCAGTGATTTGATAGGTTTTTACCAAAACTTCTCTGTTTTATGGTCGAATAGAATAGATATCCTGTGTACTCTATGGCTATCTCTCTCAGAATAGAAAACTGTATCCGGCACTTTGCCGGCCTTGTCAATCCGCTTTGCCGCCCGAAATTTTCCAACCGCAGAAATTTCCCTTGCTATTTTTCTAACATTTGGTATAATAGACTTGAAAAACAAAATATGCGGCAGCTGACGGAAGGTAGGAGCTCCGCCAGCCTGCACAGGTGAGAAGAGCACCTACACAACGGCCTGAGGCCGCACCGCATGGGTACCATTATACAGTTTTTTCGGAGTCATTGCAAGCAATTTGCAATTGGCAATCTCTGGGAAATCTGTGTTTTGTTGCATCCTGAGGCGCACCCCAGACGCTTGTACGCATGGGCATTTGCCTCCTAGCTTGTCGTGTAGGGTTATTAGAACCTGCACGGCATTTTTGTTTTTCCCCGACCCGCTCGGGGAGAGACAGCCTTTCCCCGGGTGGACCGTTGGGAAACAAAATTTGCAAGGAGGAACCCAAACATGAAGAAGAGAGTGTTGTCAGCAGCACTGAGCTTATGTATGCTGCTGACCCTGCTTCCCACCGCCGCCTTAGCGACGGGGGGCGAAGGAGATGCACCCGAAAGCAATCCCAGCCAGGCCACCGATAAAATCAGCATTACAGAATTTGGTTACGCCGACACAGCAAGCCAGGGAAACGAAGTGCTGGATGTTTCCGACTGCGCTGACAAAACCATGTGGGTCAAGCTGGACAAGGCGGTCAACACCGGAAACTATTGGGGAGAATTAGTCGCCCCCGGTGAGTCTGATAACGTTGCGCCTTGGTTTGCATCGGAACTGAACAGTGAGATGGACAGCACCTTATTTTATTGGAGCTTCCAAAATACCAACCAGAACAAAAACAATCTGTCCGTTCAGGCCGGCACCTATACCTCTAACATTTATAGCTACACCGGAACGACCGATAGCCCTGAGAACC